>CAJXUJ010000191.1 GCA_913061025.1 uncultured Actinomycetes bacterium
ACTCGGTCACGCTTGAGATCCTTGTCGTAGGAGGGTCGCTGCAGTCTGCACATCGGACTCGAACAGATCTGGTTGCTGGTGCGCGAGGAACTCTAGATCGGCGCGCATCGCCGGCGTCCAGAAGTTACGAATGTGTGCGGCGATCTGCTCTGGGATCTCGGTGCGCGCGGGGATGTTCGCCGCAATCTGATTGGCCATCTTTACGAGGTGTGACTGCTCGTAGTCGAGGCCAGCTACGGATGAATCGTCGCTCATGCAAGCACCTTGGACGACGGGCGCACCTCGACAGCCGTCACCTTGTACTCCGGACAGTTGGTGGCCCAGTCCGAGTTGTCGGTGGTGATGACGTTGGTGCCACTGACGGGATGGTGGAACGTCGTGTACACGACCCCGGCGGGGATGTCGTCACTGATCCGGACCTTGAGTCGGGTGGAACCAGCACGGCTGGACACCTCGACCCAGTCGCCATCATTGACGCCGCGCGCCTGAGCATCGGACTCGTGCATGTCGAGGACGTCCTCGGCGTGCCAGACCACGTTGTTGGTCCGGCGGGTCTGCGCACCGACGTTGTACTGACTCAGGATGCGACCGGTGGTGAGCAGCAGCGGGAACTTGCGGGTCGACCGCTCGTCTGTTGGGACATAGGGCGTGGTTATGAACTGCCCTTCACCCCGGACGAATCGATCCACGTGCATGACCGGCGTACCCAGTGGCGCCTTTTCATTGCACGGCCACTGCACGCTTCCGACTTTGTCGAGCAGATCGAAGGAAACACCAGAGAAGGTGGGCGTGACCGCGGCGATCTCGTCCATGATCTGGCTGGCGTCGTCGTAATGCATCTCGTAGCCGAGCGCCGTCGCTAGTGCACAGGTGACTTCCCATTCGGCCATTCCGGTTCGAGACGGCATGACCGGGCGCACCCGATTGATGCGTCGTTCCGCGTTGGTGAAGGTTCCGTCCTTCTCCAGGAACGAGGTTCCCGGCAGGAAGACGTGCGCGAACTTGGCGGTCTCGTTGATGAAGAGGTCCTGCACGATGACGCAGTCCATCGCCCGAAGTGCGGCGGTGACGTGGGCAGTGTTCGGGTCCGACTGCGCGATGTCCTCGCCTTGGATGTAGATGCCCTTGAACTCCCCGACCGTTGCCGAATCCAGCATGTTCGGAATACGCATGCCCGGTTCGTTTCGAAGATCAGCTCCCCACAGGGCCTCGAACTGCTCACGCACGGTGTCGTCAGACACGTGGCGGTAGCCGCTGAACTCGTGCGGGAAGGAACCCATGTCGCAGGATCCCTGGACGTTGTTCTGCCCGCGCAGCGGATTGACGCCAACACCCTCACGCCCGATGTTGCCGGTAGCCATCGCCAAGTTGGCCATGGCCATCACCATGGTGGAGCCCTGGGAGTGCTCGGTGACTCCGAGGCCGTAGTAGATGGCGCCATTGCCGCCCGTCGCATACGCACGAGCGGCTGCGCGCACCTGATCGGCGGGAACGCCGGTGATGTCCTCGAGTGCCTCCGGGCTGTTCTCCGGCAGTCGGATGAACTCTTCCCAAGCACGGAAGGACTCAAGGTCGCAGCGCTCCTCGACGAACGTCCGATCGATCCAACCCTCGGTCGCCACTACATGCCCCATCGCATTGACGATGGCGACGTTGGTGCCGGGGAGCAGTTGCAAATGGTGGGAAGCCTCGATGTGCGCCGAGCGAACAAGGTCGATCGACCTAGGGTCCACCACGATGAGGTCAGCACCTTCACGCAGGCGGCGCTTCATGCGGGACGCGAACACCGGATGCGCGTCCGTGGGGTTCGCGCCGATCACCATGATGACGTCGGCCTGCTCGACCGACTTGAAGTCCTGTGTTCCCGCACTCGTTCCGAAGGTCTGCTTGAGTCCGTAGCCGGTGGGCGAATGACACACGCGCGCGCAGGTATCGACGTTGTTGGTGCCGAAAGCGGCGCGCACCATCTTCTGAACGACGAAGACTTCCTCGTTTGTGCAGCGCGAGGACGTGATTCCACCAATGGAGTCGATTCCGTATTCCGCCTGGATGCGACGCAGTCGGTCCGCGGCGAAGGTAATCGCCTCGTCCCAGTCGACGACCTTCCATTCGTCGTCGATCGAGTCGCGGATCATCGGTGAGGTGACGCGATCCTCGTGGCTGGCGTAACCCCAGGCGAAGCGTCCCTTGACGCACGAGTGGCCGGCGTTCGCGCCACCGGTCTTGTCGGGAACCATGCGAACGAGTTCGTCACCGCGGAGCTCGGCGACGAAGGAGCAGCCAACGCCGCAGTAGGCGCAGGTCGTCTTGACCTTGCGGGTCGGGACACCGAGATCGATGACCGTCTTCTCCTGAAGGGTGGCGGTGGGACACGCCTGGACGCACGCACCGCACGAGACGCACTCACTCTCCAGGAAAGGAACACCATCACTGGCGGAGACCTTGGAGCCGAAGCCGCGACCGGCGATTGTCAAGGCGAACGTGCCCTGAACCTCCGAGCATGCGCGCACACAACGGCTGCAGGCAATGCACTTGCTCTCGTCGAAGGTGAAGTAGGGGTTCGACTCGTCCTTCGGTGCGTCGAGGTGGTTAGCGCCCTCCATGCCGTAACGGACGTCTCGTAGACCGACCACTCCGGCCATATCCTGAAGCTCGCAGTCACCGTTGGCCGGGCAGGTCAGGCAATCGAGTGGGTGGTCGGAGATGTAAAGCTCCATGACGCCCTTGCGCAACTTGTCGAGTTTGGGCGTCTGGGTGTGAACCGACATTCCTTCGCTACACGGAGTGGTGCAGGACGCCGGCGTACCGGGCTTGCCGTCGATCTCCACCAG
>CAJXUJ010000192.1 GCA_913061025.1 uncultured Actinomycetes bacterium
AGTGACTCCAGCAGTGCATCGCGGCGCTCGCGGTAGACCTCACGGAAAGACTTGATCTGCTCCTGCCACGGCTGCGTCGCGAGATAGTCCGACACCGTCAACTGCGCGTAGTTCGACGGACACAGCGTTGCAGCTTCAGCCGCCAGCACTAATTTCTCGCGAACACCGTGCGGCGCGATCGCCCAACCCACGCGCAAACCCGAAGCGATCGTCTTGGAGAACGAGCCGAGGTAGATGACTCCCTGATCGTCATCGGCGCGCAGTGCTCGCGGTGGCTCGCCTTCGAAACCCAGCAGACCGTACGGATCGTCTTCGAGAACCGCGATGCCGGCCGACTGCGCGATCTGCAAAATCTGTTGACGACGCTCGGGAGGTTGCGTCACTCCAGCGGGATTGTGGAAAGACGGAATCGTGTAGATGAGTTTGATGCGCTTGCCCTGCGCCCGAACTGTGGCGATCGCTTCGGAAAGGGCGGTGGGGATCAGGCCGTCGTCGTCCATTGCCACATGCACGACTTCGCATTCGTAGGACCGGAAGACACCGAGAGCGCCGACGTACGACGGAGACTCGACGAGCACCACATCACCGGGATCGCAGAACGTGCGGGTCACCAGATCCAGGGCCATCTGCGAACCGGTGGTGACGATGATGTCGTCCGGGTGGGCGTGGACCCCCACCTCGGCGGTGATGTCGAGGATTTGCTCACGAAGTCGGACGTCGCCTTGGCCCGACCCGTACTGCAGCGCCTGCGGGCCGTTCTCCCGAACCACCCGGGCCGCAATATCGGCCATCTGATCCATGGACAGGGCCTGGACGTAAGGCATTCCGCCGGCGAGGGACACCACCTCGGGCCTGCTCGCGACCGCGAAGAGGGCGCGGATTGCCGACCCCGAGATGTTCTTGGCCCGCTGGGCGTAGGAGTCGACCCAGGGGTCGAGGCGGGAACCGGTGGCTGAGCTCTCGGCGTTCATGAGGCTCCTGTCGGCCGGCGGGTCGGGTCAGGGGAAGGCGTATCTCTCTCCGGCGAGGCGACCTACGATAGGACACGTGCCCAGCCCGGGCATATCTCGCTCACTATTGGGCCTAGGGGGTTTCCCATGGGAAAGCTCGTCATGATCGTCGGGCTGGTGGTGATTGGCGTGGTTGCCGGCTTCGTGGTGCGGCTGCTGCTGCCTGGTAGAGCGCTAGGGAACTAGCGCTCCAGGGAGTACGAGCGTTAGGGAACTAGCGCTCCAGGGAGTACGAGCGCTAGGGAACTAGCGGACGACGATCGGCGCGCAGACGTCGGTGACGGCCGCGGCTATCCCCTCGGCGATGGCGTCGTGGAACGCCTCGCTGGAGAGTCGGCGGGCATCGGAGGGGTTGGAGACGTAGCCCACCTCGACTCGCACCGCGGGCATCCGAGTAAGACGCAGCAGGTCCCAGGTGCGCGGGTGGATGCGGCAATCGAGTCGGTCGGTGCGCGAGGTGAGTTCACCCTGGACGTGCTCGGCAAGTACCCGGCCGGCGTGCGAGTGCAGGCTCCCGCGCGGGTGTCCGTAGTAGAACGTCGCGATGCCGTTGGGCAGCGAACTCTCGGAACTATCGACGTGGATCGACACCGTCAGATCGGCGTCCACCGAGTTTGCGAACTCGGCACGTTCGGCCTCGGTGGGTGGCTCACCCACAACTCTCGCCGGTCGGGTGAGCAGCACCTGGGTACCGAGAGCCGCGAGTCGCCCTTCAACGCGGACGGCGATCGCGTGACACATGTCCGGTTCGACGACGCTGCCCGGGTCAATGACGATGACCTTGTCCGCGACTCCTGTCTGTAGTCGGGAAAGGTGCAGGTGTTCGCGCAGTTCGGCAGCGTTGCCACCGACCACGGTGCGGATCAATCGATCGAACGCGCGGAATGTTTCCGGTCCGCACGTGCCGTCGGGAGAAACACCAACACCGGCTTGGAATTCCCGAAGCGCAGTATCGGTGTCCGGGCCGAAGATTCCGTCCGGCCGTCCCGGGTTGAAGCCGAGTTCGGTGAGACGTCGTTGGAGTTGAGTGACGTCGTCGCCCACCATCATGTGGCCGGGTACATAGGACAGCACGCGATCACCGAGTTGCCAGCGGGCTTCGTCGAGTCGACGGAAGGTGTCGGGTCCGACGATGCCGTCGACGGTGATGCCGCGCTCTTGCTGGAACGTGCGCACGGCTCGATCAAGGTCGTCGTCGAAGACAACCTGATCGATGTCGAGACCCGCGGGCAGGTCGTTACAGAGTCCTAGGTGCGCGAGCCGTGCGCGCACCTCCGCGACGGCCGCCCCGGACGAACCAAGGCGGAGCACGTGTTTACAGGTATTCGGCCAGGTCGGCGAGCAGCGCGGCCTTCGGCTTCGCACCGATGATGGTCTTGACGACCTGACCACCGGAGAAAACGTTCATCGTCGGAATCGACGTAATGCCGTAGGACGCGGCGGTCTGCGGGTTCTCATCGACATTGAGCTTGGCGATCACGATGCCCTCGTTCTCCGAGGCGATCTCCTCGAGGATCGGCGCGATCATCTTGCACGGGCCGCACCACTCGGCCCAGAAGTCGACAACGACGGGCTTGTCGCTCATCAGGACGTCGTCGGCGAATGACGCGTCGGAAACAATCTTCGGTGCACCCATCGTTACTCCTCGTACTCGTGTCGGTGAATCAGGAAACCCTAGCCTTCTTTGCCCGCCAGGAATCTTTCTGCAACTAGCCCTCTTTGTCCGCCAGGAACCGCTCGGCGTCTAACCCTCTTTGTCCGCCAGGAACCGCTCGGCGTCCAGTGCCGCCGAGCAACCCGTTC
>CAJXUJ010000193.1 GCA_913061025.1 uncultured Actinomycetes bacterium
CAAGCGTGACCTCTTTGGTGCGCTTGCGCAGGATGAATGCCAGGGCGATCGCCAGTGCGATGATTCCGCCGCCCCAGATCGCTGCGAACGTCACGTGGGTTGCATCAGCGAGCACCATCAACCACAGGGGCCCTGCCGTGACTGTGTGACCGTCAAGCGCGTACGACGCGATTGCAGCGCCGCTGAGAATCCAGATGAAGGGCGTGCCATTGACCATGCCCGGAACTCCGGCTAGCGCGGCGCCGACCGCCAGACGCAAGGCTGCGGCCGCAACAAGGTTCCAGCTGGAGCCTCCTAGGAGTTGCGATCCGAGGTCGATTACCGCGCCGACAACTGCCACGATTCCGGCGATGCGCATGATCCGAATCAGATACTCCCCAACCCAGGTCATGCGCGGAAGGCTGACGAAAGCAACGAACAGCGCGACGCCCCAGCCAATGATGACTCCCAGGTTGGAGATCGCCGACGCGAGCGATGCAAGCAGTCCCCCACCGCCGCTTCCGGCCGCTTCTGCGGCCGCCAGTTGGCTGTCAAGGTCCCCCTCCGCCTGATCCTCAACTGCCGCTGGTTCGTCAAGGACAACGTCGCCGACCCCGAAGCGGATCACACCACGAATGGTGTGGCCGTCGGCGGCCTCGGCCTGCCACACGACTCCGTATATGCCGTCGTCGAGGGAGATCGCGGGTTCGAGCAGCCAGGCACTGCCGCCGTCGAGCTCCACGGGCTCGTAGATGAGTTCGGTTCCCTCAGCATCGAGGAGACGTGTTTCGGTCTCGTTGAGGCTGATCGGATCGGAGAATCTCAACTCGATTTCCGTCACAGACTCCGCAATGGTCTCCCCGTCGCCCGGGGTGGAACCCTCAAAAGCGGCATCGGCATAGGCAGGTGACGAAAGACCAGCAGCGACGATGAGTGCGACCGCGAGTGTGAGCACCGCACGGAGGGTGCGCATGCTGAGTCCACGGGTCATCGCGAGCACCCCCGCACTGTAGTAGTCGGCGCTTTGGGGCCTCTAGGCGTTCGAGCGGTTCAACGCCCAGGCGGTGAGCCCCTCACTGACCGCCCCCGAGAGGGCGAACAGTCCCATACCGATCCCCCGGGCGGCAGAGATACGCCCCTGGCTTGCGACGGTGACGAACGCGATGGCGTCTGAGCCATCGCTGATGGCTTGCGCTGCGACCCACCCGGTCGTTGGGCCACCGGTTCGCCAGGCATGCAGGGTGCCCAGGCCAATGCCGATCTCCCGTGCGCCGGCAAGGCGGGCAAGCCAGCCGGCCTCCTTGGCCCGGTTCTCTTCCAGGCCAAGGGCCTTGCCCAGCCCTGAAGGATTGATGATCATCCCGACGCCGATCACGATGCGGGTGATGCCCAGGGCGGGGACTATGGACGGGGGTACCGGGCGCATGCCTCCACGCTAGACCGGCTGCGGCCAGGCGTCGACTTGCCTAGTAATTAGTTGAAGCGTAAACTATTCGAAACGAAGGAGGCCAATATGCCCGCTGTGACCGCAGACACCATGACCCTTCCCCGCGTGACGGTGGATCCCACCTCGACCATGCGCACCGTGAAGACGGTGACGAGCGCACCCCAGGGATACGAGGGCGAGGGCTTCCCGGTCCGCCGCGCGTTCGCCGGAATCGACCCGTTCGATCTCGATCCGTTCATCCACATGGATCAGATGGGTGAGGTCGAATACGCACCGGGTGAGCCGAAGGGCACGCCGTGGCACCCACACCGTGGGTTCGAGACCTTCACGTACTTGATCGATGGCCAATTTCTGCACCAGGACAACCACGGTGGCGGTGGCACCATCCTCGAAGGTGGCACTCAGTACATGACGGCCGGCGACGGCATCCTGCACATCGAGACTCCCCCAGAGCACCTCGTCGAATCAGGTGGCTTGTTCCACGGTCTGCAGTTGTGGATCAACCTGCCCACCGAGAAGAAGCGCATCGACCCGCAGTACCAGGACCTGCAGGGTGAAGACGTCTCGATGATCACGAGCGCCGATGGTGGCGCGGTACTGCGCGTGCTCGCCGGCGAAATCGCTGGGCACAAGGGCCCGGGCATCTCTCACACTCCCCTGGCGATCGCCCACCTCACTCTCGCTCCCGGCGCGCAGATTGACATCCCATGGCGCAGCGACTTCAACGCTCTCGCCTACACCCTCGCCGGTTTCGGTTCGGTCGGAGTCGAAGAGCGTCCGGTGCAGACCGGTCAGATGGCCGTGCTGGTCAATGGCGACGCCCTGCGCATCACCGCGTCCAAGAACCAGGAGTCCCGCTCCCCCAACCTGGAGATGTTCATCATCGGCGGCGTGCCGCTCCGTCAACCGACGTTCCAGTACGGACCGTTCGTGATGAGCACCAAGTCCGAAGTTATTCAAGCCTTCGAAGACTTCCAGGCCGGTCGCTTCGGACACATCCCTGCCGACGCGATCCAGCCGCATCGGCCGAAGGGCGCCTAGCCCGTTTGGGCTTTGGCGAGTTTCGCTAGCGAGCTCCACCGGGAGGTCCGCCGGGGGGATCTTCCCGGTGGAGCTCGTTCACATACGCCTGCCACGCTTTGGTTTCGGGATCTTCCTCGAGTGTTTCCACCTCGGCTCGCTCCTTGGCTTCTTCCTCGGCCTCAAAGCGTGCCGCGCGCTCGCGGTAGTGCTTGCCCAGCCAATTGCTGAAGCTGCCGTGCTTGCGGTAGCGGTTCCACACGAAGACAGCGAATAGACCGATGAGTGGCCACTCGACCATATAGACCCACGATCGATCCACGCCTTCCATCGCACGCTGGTACTGGTTGATGGTCGCGTAGGTGC
>CAJXUJ010000194.1 GCA_913061025.1 uncultured Actinomycetes bacterium
ATCGTGGCTGGCTTCCAGGGGGTCGCTCAGGATTCCAAGGACATTACGACGCTCGGTCGCGGAGGTTCGGACACCACGGCGGTTGCTCTCGCGGCAGCACTCAAGGCCGACGTATGCGAGATCTACACCGACGTCGACGGTGTCTTCACAACAGATCCTCGCGTGGTCCCGGCCGCTCGCCAGGTCCCGTTTATCACCTACGAGGAGATGCTCGAGCTCGCCGCAGTGGGCGCCAAGGTACTGCACCTGCGTTGCGTCGAGTACGCGCGCCGTTTCGATCTACCCATTCACGTCCGTTCGTCGTTCTCCACCAAAGAAGGAACGTGGGTTATGTCGCCGGAGGCGATCGCCCGCGCCATCGAAGAAGGAAGAGTCATGGAACAACCGATCATCTCCGGTGTCGCAGCAGATGTGAACGATGCGAAGGTGACCGTGGTCGGTGTTCCCGACAAGCCCGGCCAAGCATCCGCAATCTTCCGCGCGCTTGCCGACGCCAGTATCAACGTGGACATGATCGTGCAGAACGTGTCTGCTGCCTCGACCGGACGCACCGACGTAACCTTCACCTGCCCGCAGGGTTCGGTTCAGCAGGCGATGGCTGCCATCGATGCTCGACGCGATGCGATCGAGTTCGAGTCACTGACCGTCGATGAGCAGATCGCCAAGGTCTCGCTCGTGGGAGCGGGAATGCGTTCGCACCCCGGTGTTTCCGCTGACTTCTTCAATGCTCTGGCTGAGGCGGGAATAAACGTCGAGATGATCTCCACGTCTGAGATTCGGATTTCGGTTGTGACGCGTGTCGACGACGCCAAGGCCGCCGTTCAGGCCCTGCACACTGCCTTCGGCCTCGATGCCGACGGTGAGGCCGTTGTTTACGCGGGTACCGGCCGATGACCGTGAACGTCGCCGTCGTCGGCGCCACCGGCCAAGTCGGTGGTGTGATGCGGCAACTGCTCGTCGACCGGAACTTTCCGGTGAAGCAGATGCGCTACATCGCAAGTGCGCGTTCAGCTGGAACCACCCTGCCGTGGCAAGGCGAGGAGATCGAGGTCGAGGACATCGCGACCGCGGACTTCTCCGGCATCGACATTGCTCTGTTCTCTGCTGGTGGTTCGACGTCCAAGGAATGGGCGCCGAAGTTCGCGGAAGCCGGCGCGATCGTGATCGACAACTCCTCCGCTTGGCGCATGGACCCGGACGTTCCGCTTGTGGTTAGCGAGGTCAATCCGGATGCCGTCGAGGAGATGCGCAAGGGCATCATCGCCAATCCGAATTGCACCACCATGGCTGCGATGCCGGTTCTGCGTCCCCTGCACGATGACGCGGGTCTTCGAAAGATGATCGCCACGAGCTATCAGGCGGTGTCAGGTAGCGGTTTGGCCGGCGTAGAAGAGTTGGCCTCACAGGTTCACGCGGTTGAGGATCAGGGCATCGAGCAACTCACCTATTCGGGTGGTGCTGTCGATTTCCCGGAGCCCAAGAAGTACGTGCATCCGATCGCTTTCAACGTTGTGGCTCAGGCTGGCAACTTCGTCGATGACGGCTCGGGTGAGACCGACGAGGAACAGAAGTTGCGCAACGAGACGCGCAAGATCCTGTCCATCCCGGATCTGGCGGTGAGTGGAACGTGCGTGCGCGTTCCGGTCTTCACGGGTCACTCGCTCGCGATCAACGTTGAGTTCGCGGCTCCGCTGAGCGTGGAACGGGCGACCGAACTGCTCAACGACGCGCCGGGCGTGATCGTCACGGAGGTTCCATCACCGCTGATGGCCGCTGGCCAGGATCCGTCCTATGTCGGTCGTATCCGCCAGGATCCGACGGTTTCGGAAGGCAAGGGGCTCGCGCTGTTCGTCAGCGGCGACAACCTGCGCAAGGGTGCGGCATTGAATGCGGTCCAGATCGCCGAACTGCTGCTGCCGCGCTTTGCGTAGCCGCGCCTAGTAACCCAGCACCTCGTAGTCCCGCTCGTAAATCGAGCGCACCTTCTCGCGCAACTCCGGCGTGTAGTACTCATCCACCTTCGCGGATGCCCCCGTTGAGTTCTTGCAGTAGAAGGTCTCCCGCAGGTCTGCGATTCCGGTCAACTCCGAAACGCGATCCCACGACGCATCGAGTTGCTCGAGGTGAATGGTTTCGTCGTACTCGAGGATCCCCAGGCCCAGATGGTCGGCTTGCCTGCGCCAGTGCGGGTCCTGCTCTCGCGATGTCTGCCCACCGATCACGTCCAGGAACTGCGAGAACGTGATCTCTGATGCTGGGATCCCTAGCTCCGCCACGATCGGCTCGCTTTGTTTCAAGCCCTGGCCGATCTTCTCGAGGTAGCCCGACAGCACCCGAGATGCGGGATCTCGCACGACGGTAAACCGGCGGTACGCGGAGGACGTGAATACGTCTTCGAGCAGGTCCGATGGCAGTTGGAACGGCTTGACGAAGGGAGTCGCGTTGATGCGGTTGTGCGGCGCATCCTGCACTCGCTGCACGAGGCCCGGCCCTTTGCGGGCTGCCTCGAGACCGCCCAGCGTTGCCTTCATGGTCCCGCAGCCGGCCTTGGGCACTTCCACGTAGACGTACTTGTTCACCAGCGAGATGTGCGTATGCATGTTGACCGAGCGCCAGCCCATGGACTTCACGTACTCGCGGGTGACCGGGCCAAGATCCGAGCGCGATGGACGTAGGTCGGGAACGCTCACCGAACCTCCTCGAAAACATAGATGGGGCAGGTGCTCAAGGCTCCTGCCCCATCAGCGTCGGGGTGGCGGGATTTGAACCCACGACCTCTTCGTCCCGAACGAAGCGC
>CAJXUJ010000195.1 GCA_913061025.1 uncultured Actinomycetes bacterium
GGACGGATGACGAATTCCATCGCGTCGTGCCCATCGAGCGCCCAGTTCATGACGATTTGCGTGTGCGATCCCAGCAACACCGTGGCGAATAGGAGCCAGCCGACCACCGGACGCGTCAAGAATTCGATGGGTCGCGATCGCAAGATGGACACCAGGCGACGACGACCGACCGGCCCGAGGTTTAGGAAGGTCAATCGCACCGGTGCCGAGAGGACGATGAGCGGCCCAGCAATCATCAATACCAGCAGGTGCTGACCCATGTGCGCCCAAAATGCATCGTGTGACCACGCGCCGAACGGTCCGAGGTAGGCAACGGCGAGCGCGGTCATCGCGCCGAGAAACGCAACCGTCGAACCGATCGACCAGGCACCGGACAGTTGACGTGCTCGACGCGCGGCCCAGAGATAGAGGCCGGTGAGGAACACCAGGTTGGCGACGATGAAGAGATCGAGATCGATCGGCGATCCGCCAGGCGTCAAGTCACCCACGGCGTCACCCTAGGCCGCCAACCAGTCCGCGCACTGACTTTGTCCTTTCTTTCACAAGATCATCATTGCAACACACATGAATGTCATCTAAGTGTTCGTCGTCGTTCCCCGGCGCTGACTGTCCGGATAACACTTGGTGTCAATTACCGCGTCTTCGTTGACAGACACCCGGTCCACTGCCACGCTGACGAGCACCGACACCGCGTCGGGATGTCGTCAGGCATCACAAACCTCGGGAGTTGCCTGTGAAGCGGGCGTTAGTAACGCTTCTCGCCGTCGTCGTCGGTGTGGCGATCGTCGCCGGTATTGCTGTCTTCAATTCCGTTCGCCAAGCGGAGCCTCCGACGCTCGCCGCCGAGGTCTCCGGGACGATGGATACCCCCCAGGGGACGTTGCCGCATGCCACCTTGGAACTTGCGGTTTATCCCAATAGTTCGGCCAAGGTGCCACCGCCCAAGACGCCGTCCCAGTTCGCGGCGAACTGGCTCTCGGGTCAACCCTTCTACCACCCCTCGACGAGCCTGCAGGTTCCCGCGAACTCGGCCGTCACCATCACCTTCATCCAGTACGACAGTGGTGGGCAGATTTACAACCCGTATTTCGCCGACGTTCACGGAACGATGGACGGCACCATGACGGTGAACGGGGAGAGCGTCACCGGCATCAAGCCCTCCGAGGTCGGCCACACCTTCACGGTCCACCAATACCCAGAATCCACTCAGCCGGATTTCTTCCTGTCGGTGCCGCTGAAGATGAACAAGGCGAACGCCAAGACCGACAAGGACGGCTATCCCGTCAACCCGCAGAAGATCGAGGTCACCTTCATCACCGGTGATCCCGGCACGTACGTGTGGAACTGCGAATTCCCCTGCGGTGACATGTACCAGGAGTTCGGCGGTCCGATGCAAACGCGCGGCTGGATGGCCGGCACCTTCGAGGTGGTCTGATGTCCACGACCGACGTTCGCCCCACCGGTCAGCCGGACGAGCCGGAGGCTCCCACCAACCGGCCGCCGTCGATGCACCGCGTGAAGATGTGGATCCGCCGCCCCTATGCGCGCTGGATCATGGTCCTCACGGTCCTCATCGGTTTCTTGCTGATGCCGATTGCATGGCTTCTCCTTGCGGCGATGAACCAGACCGGCGCTCCGGCGTCGGAGGTAATGAAGGACATCGAGCAGACGGTCTTCGTCTTCACGATGGTCTCGATCCCGATCACCGCATTTGTCTTTGCTGTCTTGGTCTACAGCCTGCTCGGCTGGAAGCACGTCTCGGGCGATACGCCGCCGGAGGATGAAAGTCCCGCGATCCGGAGCAACACGATCGGTGTTGTCTTGTGGACGGTCGTCTCGAGCGTGCTGGCGTTCTTCCTGGTGGTGTGGGGTCTCGCGGAGCTTGCCCAGATCACCGCAAACTCCTACGGAACGATCCCCGCGGATGAGCAGCCGGAAGACAAGCAGGCGTTGATCGTGAACGTGACGGGTCAACAGTGGGTATGGACGTTCGAGTACCCGCAGTACGACGGCCTCACGACCGAAACGCTCTACCTTGCGAAGGATCGCCCCGTTTACTTCAACGTCACGTCTAAGGACGTCATTCACAACTTCTGGGCGGTGGAACTCGGGGTGAAGATCGACGCCAACCCCGGAGCCATCACGCAGACTGGTGTGACTCCAAACAAGACGGGCACCTTCAACGTTCGTTGCGCCGAGCTCTGCGGCATGCACCACGCATATATGGAGACCGCGATTCAAGTGCTCGAACCCAAGGCCTTCAACTCCTGGGCCCGTGAGATGGGCGGAGGGAAGACCTCATGAGTACCGCAACCGCAACCGCCAACGTCTTCGGGACCGAGGTGCCCCAGCCCAAGCAACACGGCAAGCCCGGCGGCATCATGCGTCGCCTCAACTTCATTACCGGTCTGATTGGTGGCATCGGTCTGGCGACGATCGCAGGCCTGGTCACCAACGCCCTGACGCCCTCGGGTGCATCCACGGCTACGTTCGCACCGGCCGCCCCCGAGTACGTCTACCTCGCTGTTCTGTTGGGTTGGGTCATCGGCTTCATGGCCGGCATCGGGGCCTTCATCGGTCCGATCCGCTGGGTGCTCGGCCGCGATCTCACGCACGCTGACGCCGAGTACATGGCCGGCAAGGATCTCGGCTGGAAGCGCTACTTCAAGTTCACCACCGACCACAAGGTGGTGGGCATCCAGTACCTCGTGATGACGATGGTCATCCTGGGCTT
>CAJXUJ010000196.1 GCA_913061025.1 uncultured Actinomycetes bacterium
TACATCTTGGTCAGATTGCGGAGGTGGAGATCCTCGACCATGCGCCGTTCGGTCATTCATCACCCTTTCGACTAAGACACCCGCGCTAGAAGACGAATGCGGGGGCTTTCGCCCCCGCACCGTCATCGCGACTAGTTACCGATCGCCGTTTGGAACAGGCGCTCGTACTCCTCGTTCTGCTCTGGAGTCAGATCCATGAACACGTACGTCTGACTGAGGAAGTCCTCCGTCGGGAAGATGTACGGGTTGTCGGCGAGTTCCGGATCGATAGACGCCATCGCCTCTTGCGCGCCGGAGACCGGGCACAGGTAGTTGATGTAGGCGGCAACCTCTGCGGCGACCTCGGGGTCGTAGTAGAAGTTCATGACCGCCTCGGCGTTCTTCTTGTGACGCGAGGTCGACGGAACCAGCATGTTGTCGGTCCACAAAGTTCCACCGGACTCCGGGAGGGCGAAGGCGAAGTCCTCGCCGAGGGCGAAGATGTCACCCGACCAGCCGATGACGCCGATGACGTCACCGCTCTCGAGTGCGGCGAGGTAATCGTTGCCCGTCACCTGACGGATCTGGCCACTCTCCACCTGCTCGGTGAGGGCGTCGATCGCCTGCTCGAACTGCTCCTGGGTGAAGTTCGACGGATCGTTGCCCTGCCAGGCGATGATGCAGCCCATCGTGTCGCGCATCTCCGACAGGAGAGTGATGCGACCGCTGAGGGCGGGGTCGAAGAGCTGATCGAGGCTCGTCATGGAGTCGTTGCCCGTGGCCTCTTTGTACGCCGCGATGTTGTAGCCAAGACCCGCGAAGCCACCCTGCCACGGCAGCGTGTAGTCACGGGGCTTGTCGAACGAGACGTCCTGCAGACGGGGAATGAGGTTCGCCGAGTTCGGAATGGCCGCCTTGTCGAGCTTCTGGGCGAATCCATTCTGGATCCACAGGCCGGCCATCCAGTCGGTCAGAACCACGAGGTCACGATCGATGTCCTGACCCTGCTCCAACTGGGTGCGGACCTTGGCGTAGAACTCGTTGTTGTCGTTGACATCCTCGGTGTAGGTAACCGAGATGCCGCTCTCCTCTTGGAAACGCTCGAGCGTCGGGTAGGCGCCGGTGTCTTCGTCGATGTCCATGTACTCGACCCAGTTGGACCAGTTCACGACCTTCTCGGAGTCCGACACGTCCTCGGGGGCGCTGGCGGCGGAGTCTGACGCTGAGTCACCACCCCCGGTTCCACAGGCGGCGGCCGCGACGGCGACGGACGAGATACCCGCGGCCTGCAGCAGACGGCGTCGGGATACCGACGAGCGCATCGTGCCGGCGAGGGCGGCGATCATTTCAGGGCGGTGCGAGGTCATCACATTCCTCTCGTTCACGTGGTGAGAGGAATATAGGCCTCCGGCGGCCGTTTTAGGAGGTTTAGATGGTCACTTTTCGGAGAAGATCGTCCGGTGCCAGCCCTTCTTGGCGGCGCCGGTGATGTCCATGCTCACGTGCTTGACCTGGGTGTACTCCTCGAAGGAGTAGGTGGACATGTCCTTCCCGAAGCCCGACTGCTTGTAGCCACCGTGCGGCATCTCGCTGACGATCGGGATGTGATCGTTGATCCACACGCAGCCGGCCTGGATCTCCCGCTGTGCCCGTAACGTGCGGAAAACGTCCGTGGACCATGCCGAGGCTGCTAGGCCGTAGACGGTGTCGTTTGCCAGGGCTAGGCCGTCGTCGTCGGAATCGAAGGGCAGCACCACGAGCACCGGCCCGAAGATCTCGGACTGCACGATCTCGCTGTCCTGAGCGGCGTCCGTGATGACCGTGGCCGGGTAGAAGGCACCCTTGGCGAGGTCGCCGCCGGGAACCTCTCCCCCGACCCGGACGGTCGCTCCGTCCTTCCTGGCTCGATCCACGAACCCCGCGACCCGCTCCTGCTGCCTGCGGGAGATGAGCGGGCCGATGTCCGTCGCTTCGTCGAGCGGATCACCGATAACGATCTGGGAGAACAGGTCCGTGACGCCTTCAACGAACGCGTCGTAGAGCGGACGCTGGACGTAGGCGCGGGTGGCGCAGGTGCAGTCCTGGCCGGTGTTAATCAGAGCACCAGCCGCAGCGCCCTGGATCGCTGCGTCGAGATCGGCGTCGTCGAACACCAGGAACGGTGCCTTACCGCCGAGCTCGAGGTGGACCCGCTTGAGATTCGCGGTAGCGAGTTCCATCACCCGCTTGCCGACCGGCGTGGAACCGGTGAAGGACACCATGTTCACGTCCGGGTGGGACATCAACGCTTCACCCGCCACCGGACCGGCGCCGGCAACAACATTGACCACACCGGCGGGAATGCCCGCCGCCGCGCAGTCTTCCGCGAGCATGAGCGTGGTGAGCGGGGTGATCTCCGCCGGCTTCAACACGATCGTGTTGCCCGCAGCAATGGCCGGCAACACTTTCCACATAGCCATCTGGAGCGGGTAGTTCCACGGCGCGATCGATCCGACCACGCCGATTGGTTCGCGGCGGATGATCGAGGTGTGGTCGCCGTCCCATTCGGCCGAAGCCTTGCCCTCGAGATTGCGGGCCGCACCGGAAAAGAAAGCGGCGTTGTCGATAGACCCGGGAACATCGAATTCGCGCGATAGGCGTAACGGCTTTCCTGCCTGGGCGGTCTCGGCTTGCGCGTACTCCTCGGCGCGCGCCTGCATCCGGTCCGCGAGTGCCCGTAGTGCTTCGCTGCGGACCACGGGTGCGGCGGTGGACC
>CAJXUJ010000197.1 GCA_913061025.1 uncultured Actinomycetes bacterium
ATCTTCCCGGTGGGCGAGATGACGAACGTCGAGCGAATCACCCCCGTGACGACCTTCCCGTACAGCTTCTTCTCGCCCCAGGCTCCGTATTTCTCCATCACCCGGTGGTCGGGGTCGGACAGCAGAGTGAATGGCAGATCCTCGGTTGCCGCGAACTCGGCCAATTTCTCGGGGGAGTCGGGGGAGATACCAACGACGACGAATCCTGAGTCGGCGAAGGTCGCGAGGTTGTCGCGGAAGTCGCAGGCCTGCTTCGTGCAGCCGGGCGTCATGGCGGCTGGATAGGCGTACAGCAGGACCTGATCGCCGCGGACGTCCTTGAGGGCCCAGCGGTCTCCTGTGGCCGTTGTCAGGGTGAACGCTGGTGCGCTGTCCCCGGTCGTGAGTCGACTCATGGACGCAAAGCCTAAACATGCTTCTTGCAAGTAATTTGCAACTACAGGTTTGTAGCCGTAGAGTCCCCCTGTGAAAAAAATCCACGGGAAAGTTCTTGTTGCCGTGGGCGCTAGCGCCCTTCTCCTAACCGCTTGCTCGAGTTCGAGCGACGACGACGCTTCGACCTCCGATTCAGGCAAGGTGCTCGTGGCAACGACTGTTTCGCCCATCACCTCGATTGCTTCCCGAGTCGGTGGCGACTGTGTTGAGATCCGCGGCATCGTTCCCGAAGGCACCAACTCCCATACGTTTGAGCCGGCACCCTCGGTGGCAGCGCTGCTCAGCGATGCGGACGTGGTCTTCACCAATGGCCTGCAGCTCGAGGACCCCACGCTGGAAATGGCTGAGGCCAACATGCGCGATGACGCTGTACTCGTCGAGTTGGGCACTGTGGCCCTACCGGAAGAGGAGTACATCTTCGACTTCTCTTTCCCCAAGGAAGAGGGCAAGCCGAACCCGCATCTGTGGACCGACCCGGGATTCGCGATCGAGTACGCGGACATCGTCCGTGAGACCTTGACCGAGCGGGCACCCGACTGCGCGGATCAGTTCCAGGCCAACTTCGAGTCCTTTGAAGCACAGGTCAATGAACTGGCAGACGCCATCCGTGAAGATCAGCAGAGTGTCCCGGAAGGTCAGCTCAAACTCGTGACCTACCACGACGCGTATGCGTACTTCGCCGACAACTACGGCTGGGAAGTTGTGGGTGCGCTCCAGCCGAGCGACTTCGCCGACCCCACCCCATCAGAGGTGGTGACTCTCATCGAGCAAATCAACGCTGAGGGTGTTCCCACGATCTTCGGCTCCGAGGTGTTCCCGTCGGAGGTGCTGGAAGAGATCGGCAATGAAACCGGTGTTCGCTACGAGGACTCCCTGCGCGATGACGATCTACCCGGGGCGCCGGGCGACGAGAATCACTCCTGGCTTGGTCTCATGCAGTACAACTTTGCGACCATGATCGAGGGTCTTGGGGGCGAGGCTCCGAACGTCAAGGCAGTAGACATCGCGAGCCCGGTACCGGATACGGCAGACTATCCACAGTGACGGGAACTGGAGTCGGGCCGGAGCTGATCCGACTCTCGAACGTTGACGCTGGGTACGGCCCCGAACCGGTTCTCCGGTCGGTCGATCTACACGTCCACGAAGACCAATTCACCGGCATTGTCGGCCCCTCAGGTTCGGGAAAGACAACCCTGCTTCGGCTACTGCTGGGCATCGTTAAGCCGATGTCCGGAACGATCACCGCTCAGCCCGGGCTGAGAACGGCCTACGTTCCCCAACTCGAGACGGTGAACTGGGACTTCCCGATTACCGTTCGTGAATGTGTCCTCATGGCCGGCTCCCAGGGGAGTGGTCAGCGGCGCCTGTGGCCCTGGGCAAGCGCTGAGGAAAAGGATCGAGCGAACGCGGTCCTTGCGCGCCTAGGGATCGAGGCACTGGCCGACCGTCAGATTCGCCAGCTCTCCGGAGGACAGCAACAGCGGATGTTCCTCGCTCGTGCGCTGTACCGGCAGCCACAACTACTGCTGCTGGACGAACCCACAAGTGGCGTCGATGTTTCGACCCGTCACGATGTCTTGCATCTTCTTGCCGATCTACACGCCGACGGTGTGGCCATCATCCTGACAACCCACGACCTCAACGGGATGGCCGCGCACCTGCCGCATCTGGTGTGTGTGAATCATCGAGTGATCGCTGACGGCACGCCGGAGCAGGTGATTCGGCCGGAGGTGCTCGAACAGACTTTCGGCGCGCGCATGGAAGTGCTCGAACATCTTGGAATGCGAGTAGTGGTCGATGAACGCCCCGAGCATCTGATGCGGGTTGAGCCGTAATGGATCAGATTCTCGAACCCTTCGGTTACGTCTTCTTCCGAGAAGCCTTGCTTGTTGCCGGATTGTCCGGAGCGCTGCTGGGCTTCATCGGAGTCTTCATCGTGCTCCGCGGGATGAGTTACATCGGTCACGGCCTTTCCCACTCGATCTTCGGTGGTTTTGCGGCCGTGCAGTTGTTCGCTGCTCAGTTCTATGTGCTCGGCGCTGGGCTCTGGGGGATCGCCTCCGCCTTGGCCATCAACACGGTCACCAAGCGCAGTCGGCTCGGTGCTGATGCGGCGATCGGCGTCATCACTACTGCGTCGTTCGCGCTGGGCGTGGCCCTGTTTGCCCGGTTTGGCACGAGCGGTCCGTCGTTTGAGAGTGCACTGTTCGGCAGCATCCTGGGCATCTCGCCTGAGCAGATTCTCTGGCTGGTCCTCGTCTC
>CAJXUJ010000198.1 GCA_913061025.1 uncultured Actinomycetes bacterium
TAGTTGCCCCAATTGATGCGGTGCAGATTCGGGCGGTCTGCCGCTAACTTCTTGACCTGGCGGTTAAACCAGCGTTCTTTGGCCCGAGTGAACCGGTCTCCGCCACTGGCATAGGTATCAACCCAGAAGACAGTGCGCTTCTTGCCCAAAACGCGCATGAGCTCCTTCATCCGGGCCGAAGTCGTGCCGCGGTCGATCCACCGCATGTCATTGGTGCCGATGGCGATCACGACGGTGTCCGGCAGCTGGCCTAGTTCTTTAGCCCGCTTCGCTTGGGCGATCGCCCAGTCGAGCCTCTTACCGCCGAAGCAGCGAACCGTTGGGGTCCAACCGTCCTGGCGAAGCTGGCGCTTCAACGGTGTGCGGCCATTTCGAGTCAAGGAATCCCCGATGACCAGCACCCGTCTGCCTTGGCCAGGCCCCGGGGTGGTGTTCAAGGATCGGGGCCAGATCGGGCCGGAGCAGGCCCGGGCATCCCCACCGGTGCTCCACTGAGGATCCTTCCTCGGGCCGGTGTCTGCTGAGGCGGGGACAAGTACCGACCCCGCGAAGGTGAGTGAGACCACCGTGAGTGCCACTGCGAGCAACCTTCCCATGTCGGCCATGGTGCCACCATCCGGTTCAACTACGGACGCGGGAGGAACATGGGTGGTGTGTCTAGTACGGGCCCTAAATCCCCGTTAACGACTCTTGGGTGCGCACTTCCGCCGTAAGGGTGAATACTAATTACCGGCGCATCGGGAGGAGGCCGATATGACGAGTCGGGAGTTTTCCCGTTTCGCTGATGCTATGGCCAATTCCCAACTCGGGTTGTGGGACTGGAATCTGCAAACCGGTGAGACGATCTTCAACGAGCGCTGGGCAGACATAGTCGGCTACACACTCGAAGAATTGTCGCCGACCACAATCGACACCTGGGTGGAACTCGCCCACCCCGACGATCTCGAGAACTCCAACGCGGCCATTCAAGAGCACCTTGCTGGCAACTCCCCCTTCTACGACGTGCGGGCACGCATGAAGCACCGCGACGGACACTGGGTCTGGGTGCATGACCGCGGCCGTGTTTCCGAATGGGACCACGAAGGCAATCCCCTGCGGATGGTCGGGACCCACGAAGACATCACCAGCCAGGTCTATTACGAAGACGAACTCCGATGGGCCGTGTCGATCTTCGAGCGCGCCCCCGAGGGGCTCGCACGGCTTAACGAAGATTGCCAAGTCGAAAAAGCTAATCCAGCTCTCGCACGGCTCCTTGGTGCAAGCGAATCGACCCTCATCGGCATGCCCATCGAGCAAGTCCTGCAGATTCAGGATTCGCACGAGGCCAATCGGGTTTGCCTTGAGGGCTCGAGTAGCGAGGGAATGCGGCTAGAACAGACCATCACCCGACCCGACGGAACGGCAGTACCGCTGCGAATAACCATCAACGGCGTCCGTTCACCGCAGGACGTCCTCACCGGCTTCATCGTCGTGGCCTCGGACATGTCAGCACAGCGCGAAGCCGAAATCGCCCGGGTCACCCGCCAGATCGATCTGGATCCGGCTACCGGGTTGATGAATCGACGCGGACTTCTCAAATGGCTTCACAAGGAAGCGAAGCAATCAAGCATGGACGGCTTCACCGGCCTTGCAGTTGTTGCTCTCGATGAAGCGCGCAAGGTGCTCGAAGTGTTCGGCTACCAGGCTGCCGATGAGCTCCTGCAACACATCGCCCGACCCTTGAGCCTTCAGGCAACCGGTTCCGTAGTCGTCGCCCTCGTCGATCCCACCCACTTCGCGATCGTCTCGTCCAACTTTACGAGCAAGAAGGGCCTTGCCAATTTCGCCGAAGCAATTCACGCACACGTACGCGGGAACTATGTGCTGCCCGACGGCAAGAGCTTTTGGGTGGAGGGCTGGACCGGCTACACCGAGCAAGACCCCTACGAGGAGCCAGAACTCGCCCTCCAACAAGCCATCGCGGCCAGCCGTGTCGCCTCCGAGGAAGCCACGTCGGGTGTCCGCATCTACACGGCGGACATCGGTGAGACAACCTCCGAGCGCATCATCCGAACTGTCAATTTGATCGACGCCTGGGAGTCGCGAGAGTTCCACCTCGCCTACCAGCCGCAGTTCAGCGTTGCCGATTCATCGCTAACGGGGTTGGAAGCGCTCATGCGCTGGGACTCGCCAACTCTGGGGCCCATTTCTCCAGAGGTCTTCATTCCACTCGTCGAGGAGTCCGGCCTCGCAGTCGAGGTAACCGAATGGGTGATCCGAGAAGCCTGCCGTCAAGGCGTACTGATCATCGAGAGCGGCGTGAGCGACTTTGTCATGAGCGTGAACGTCTCTGCGCTCGCCTTCTACGAGGAACGTTTCGTTGAGCGGGTACTCATGGCCCTGTCAGACACCGGCTTCCCACCCGATCAATTGATGTTGGAACTCACCGAGAGCGCCATCTTTTCCGACACGCGGCAGACGGTGTCGACACTGCAAACCCTGCAAGACCAGGGCATCGAGATCGCTATCGACGATTTCGGAACCGGCTATTCCTCGTTCGCCTACCTGCGTCGATTCGATGTAAACCAGTTGAAGATCGACCGAACCTTCCTGCGTGGGTTCGAAGGCGATATCCAGGCTCACAGCATCGTCGAATCGATTGTGAACCTCGCGCACAATCTCGGGATGCAAGCACTTGCCGAAGGTGTCGAGACTCA
>CAJXUJ010000199.1 GCA_913061025.1 uncultured Actinomycetes bacterium
CGGCCGATCCGACCGACACCGAGCACACCGATTCGAACTGTCACAAGCGCTCCTGACTCATGAGGCCGGTCTGCTGGACCGGATTGCCGCACTTAGGGGTTTGGTCATGCTAACGATCGCCCCCGTGCGATCGAGTCTCGAACCGATCAGCCGTTGGCACCAAGTTCGTGCGCGAGGGCATCGAGTTCAGCACCGCCGGCCATCGCCTTCACGAGATCCTCACGAGAGACGGTGTCCTTGGTGTATTCGGCCAGCATCCGGCCACGGTTGAGCAGGTAGAAGTTGTCTCCCACCAGATACGCGTGGTGCGGGTTGTGGGTGATGAACACCACCGAGACACCGGAAGCCGCGGCGTTGCGGATGTGCTTCAGGACCACGCCGGACTGCTTGACGCCAAGGGCGCTGGTGGGCTCGTCGAGGATGAGCACGTTCGCACCGAAGTGGACCGCGCGGGCGATCGAAACCGCCTGCCGCTCACCACCGGACAGCGTGCCGACCGGCTGCTCGGGATCACGGATGTCGATGCCCATCTGCGCCATCTCGGCCTTGCAGGACTCCTTGGCGTACTTGGTTCGCAGACCACGGAATGGCCAGAAACCGCGCGTGGGCTCGTTACCGAGGTAGAAGTTTCGCCAGACCGCCATGAGCGGAACGGTGGCGAGATCCTGGTACACCGTGGCGATGCCATTATCGAGCGCCTCACGAGGTGAGTTGAACGTTGTGGGGACACCGTCGACGTACATCTGCCCCTCACTCGGGGTGTGCACACCGCTGAGGATCTTGATCAGGGTGGACTTGCCCGCACCGTTGTCGCCGAGCACGCAGGTCACCTGCTGCTTGGGTACTCGCATGGACACGTCTTGAAGTGCGATGACGCTGCCGAAGCGCTTACCTACGTTCTCCAGGGCGAGGGCTGCTGGTTCGTTCATGGAAACCTCGGTCATTTTCGAGCTCCCTGGAATCGACGGCGAATAATCGAGTTGGTCAAGACTGCGGCGAACAGGATGAGTCCGAGGAACAACCAGGTCCAGTCGGTGTTCCACTGGGCATACGCGATGCCAATGAAGGCCATACCGATGATCGCGGCACCGATGGTGCCACCGATCGCTGAGCCGTAGCCACCGGTCAACAGACAGCCACCGACAACGGCCGCGATGATGAAGATGAACTCCTGAGTGACACCCTGACCGGCCTGCATGGACTTCAGTCGTGTGAGGCTGATGATGCCCACGAGGCAGGCAGACATCGAGACGTACATGAAGAGCATGATCTTCGTGCGTCGGACCGGCACACCCACATTGCGGGCAGCGTTGGCGTCGCCGCCGACCGCGTAGATCCAGTTGCCGAATCGGGTGCGGGTTAGCACGAGCGTTGCGATGATCGTGAGGACGATCCACCACACGACCGCGATGCGGAAGTTGTATTGGGTCAGCGTGGACGCGAATACCGCCTCTGCGCTTTCGAAGCCAGCCCGCATTCCACCGCCGGGGGCTTCATCCACACCGGCGACGCGAACGGTGTCGGTCAAGACTTTGGTCACGCCAAGGTTGATGCCGCGCAGCGAAAAGAACATCGCGAGGGTGACGATGAAGGACGGCAAGCCGGTTGTGACAACCAGCCAGCCGTTGGTGAAGCCGATGCCCGCCGCGAAAAGGAAGGTAAGCAGGATCGCCGGCCAGACACCAACGTTGTATTCGGTGATCAACAGGCCAGCGAACAGACCCGAGGAGCCGATCATCACGCCACTGGAGAGGTCGAACTCGCCGCCGATCATCAGCATTGCAACAGCCACGGAGATGATGCCGTAGGTGCTGGCAACGTCGGTCCAGCGGGCTGTTCCGTCGAGAGAGAAGAAGGTGCCGGTCTGATCGACAGCGGCGAAGAAGACGTAGACAACAAGGGCACCCATGAGAGCGCCGATCTCGGGGCGCCGCATCAACCGGGTGAATGAACTTGTTCTCGCGACGCGGTCGTCGACCGCGGTGTTCGTGGTCGCGGTAGTAGTGGACATGGTCTCCCTCGATCGAAGCTGAGTGGCCGTCTACGACGCTAGCGCCGAGAGAATCGGCCCGAGATGAGTTCTGCGAAGTTTGTTTGCTTCAGATAAGCGTGTTGGTGGGTGGGGCCGAAGCCCCACCCACCAACCCAGGACTTACCGCGTGCCGTTGGCCGCGAGTTCCTGGACCAGCTCTGCATTGTCCTGCGTCACGAAGCCAGGACCGGTGTACATGGGCTGTCCACCACCGAGCTCGTGTCCGTTCAGCAGGTTCAGGTACAAAAGCACGACGGACATGTAGCCCTGTGCGTACTGCTGCTGGTCGATGGCGAAAGCGAGCTCGCCATCAGCGATTGCCTGCACGGCGTCACCGGACAGGTCGACGGTGCCGATCATCACGTCGCGACCGACAGCCTCAGCGGCGGGCATAGCAGCCGCGGTGGCGATGTCAGCGTTGAGCGCGAAGATGCCGTCGATTTCCGGGTCGGCTTCGAGGGCTGCCTGGATCTCAGCCTGGCTCTGGGCGAGGTCGGCGAGACCAGCAGAGAGCTGCAGGTTCTCGACGTTGCCGAAGGTGTCAGCCGCGCCGTCGCAACGCTCCTGGAGACCGATGTTGTTCTGCTCTTGGATTGGGCACAGCACCTTGGTGGCGCCAGCTTCCTGGAACTTGATGCCGGCTTCCTG
>CAJXUJ010000200.1 GCA_913061025.1 uncultured Actinomycetes bacterium
ACCTCGGCCTTGATGAAGCCCTTCTGGAAGTCCGTGTGGATCACCCCGGCCGCTTCCGGTGCAGTCGCACCCTTGGGGATGGTCCACGCGCGCGCTTCCTTCGGACCTGCGGTGAGGTACGTCTGGAGTCCGAGGGTGTCGAAGCCAACGCGAGCGAGCGCATCCAGACCTGACTCGTCCTGACCCACCGACTGCAGAAGCTCTAGCGCCTCCTCCTCGGGGAGTTCGACCAACTCGGCCTCCACCTTCGCGTCAAGGAACACTGCTTCGGCCGGCGCAACTAGCTCGCGCATCGTCGACTTGAAGGCTTCGTCGACCAGTTGTTCTTCATCGCAATTGACGACGTAGAGGAAGGGCTTTGTGGTGAGCAGGAACAGTTCTCTAATCGGCTCGGAATCAAAGCCCGCACTGAACAAGGTCTTTCCGGAATTCAGGATCTCCGCCGCCTCTTCTGCTGCTGCGAGCATCGGTGCCTTGGACTTGTCGTTGCGAGCTTCCTTGGTCAGTCGCGGGATCGCGTTTTCGAGCGTTTGCAGATCGGCGAGGATCAATTCGGTGTTGATCGTCTCCATGTCTTCTGCCGGCGAGACGCGTCCTTCCACGTGGACAACGTCGTCGTCATGGAAAGCACGCAAGACTTGGCAGATCGCATTGGATTCACGAATATTGGCGAGGAACTTGTTGCCCAGGCCGGCTCCTTCGGAGGCACCCTTCACGATGCCGGCGATGTCGACGAAGGTCACCGTCGCCGGGATGATTTCAGCCGACCCGAAGATTTCGGCCAGCGCCGCCAGTCGCGTATCCGGAACGCCGACAACTCCAGTGTTGGGCTCGATCGTCGCGAAGGGGTAGTTAGCCGCGAGGACGTCGTTCTTGGTCAACGCATTGAACAAAGTCGACTTGCCGACGTTCGGGAGACCGACGATTCCGATAGTGAGAGCCACAGCCGGGGAGTCTAGGAGTGGCCACTCGGGTGGGGCTGACTGGCCGTTCGGCAGTGGCGGGGTGGCCGTTCGGCAGTGACGGAGTGGCCGTTCGCGGGGAGTTGGGGGCGTGAGGTCAGCGAGATTGCGGGTGCAGGCCGATAACGTGGGCGCCTGTGAGCGACGAAAACGGAGCGCGCGGGGACGACGACGTCACCCCTGACGAGTTCGCGCACCTGTTTCGCCCCGATGACGAGGGTGCTTCACCCGCCGGGGTGGCCCGCTCCGTTGCCCCAGAACCGGTAGGTGAAGACGACCCCTGGGAACCTCTCGTCCCCCTTCCCGAGGCCGTAGTTCCGCCTCAAATCGAGGACCCCCCGCTCCCGCCTCCCGTTCTTGATCAAGAGCTCGTTGAGCAAGAAGTAGTCGAGCAAGAAGTAGTCGAATGGGAGGTCTCCGAGGAGGTAGAGGACGCTCGAGCCGGCGCTGTAGCCGACGCTGTAGACGACGCTGCGCCTGACAGTGAACCGGCCGCGGCCCCTCGCAAAGAAGCACCAGAGGGAAGTCGGCTGTTCCGCAGCCGAGGCGCACCCGAGCGCGACGACGCCATCACCGCCGTTGGGTCTATGCAGGCTCGACGCCTGCGCACGATGTCACGAGGTGACGAACCGGCTCCCGAGATCGATCAGCTGCCGGCAGCACCTCCAGCGACCCCCACGTGGAACGACGACGCCCTCGAACCGATCATCTCGGAATCGGCTTTAGAACCATCGCCTCCACAACCATCGGATCCGCCGCTTCCCGTGGCCTCGAGCGGTGAGCCCGCACCGGCCCTCCAAGTCATGTCCAGGTCCGCACCGCCGGCTGCTCCTGCGCCGCCTGCGGCACCTGAGCGCCGGCGCGAAAGGGAACGTCCCGACATGCAGTCCAGCGGATCGCTGACCGCCCTCGGGGTCTACGCCGTAACCATCGGCGTCACCGTCATCCTGGCATTCGGCGAGACGCTGTTCTTCGGAGGTGAACCGGGGCTCATCACCGGAATCGGGCTCGTCGCGGTGTCGATAGTCGCGGCGTTTGTGGTCCGCACGCGAGACGGTCTGCACGCGATCTTCGCGCCACCGATCGCGTTCTTGGTCGCCGCGTTGACGGCAGGCCAGGTGGGAGTGAATGCCAACGACGCGTCGAACAGAGCCGTTGTTGTGTTCTTCTTACTAGGCAACAACTGGCCGTGGATTATCGGAGCCACCGCTGCCGCTTTGGTGATCGTCGCCCTACGACGACGCGTTGGCTGACGCCGCCTTCATATCCCGACGTAGTTCGGGCGGGAGCGCGAAGACGAGCGTCTCTTCCGCGGTGGTCACTTCCTCGACCGAACCGAAGCCTTGGTCCTTGAGGTAGTCGATGACCTCGCCCACCAGGATTTCTGGAACGGACGCCCCGCTGGTAACACCGACAGTGGTTGCACCGTCGAGCCAGGCCGGGTCGATCTCGTTGGCTGAGTCGACCCGATAGGCAGACCCGGCGCCGGCCTCGAGTGCGACCTCAACAAGGCGAACGGAGTTGGACGAGTTACCAGACCCCACCACGATGACCACATCGCTGCCGGCCGCGATCTCCTTGACGGCCACCTGGCGGTTCTGGGTGGCGTAGCAGATGTCGTCACTCGGCGGACTCATCAAGTTCGGGAAGCGCTCCTTCAACGTGTCCACCGTTTGCATGGTCTCGTC
>CAJXUJ010000201.1 GCA_913061025.1 uncultured Actinomycetes bacterium
CTACTCCCACTCGATCGTCCCCGGCGGTTTACTCGTCACGTCCAACACCACTCGGTTCACCTCAGGGACCTCGTTTGTGATTCGGGTCGAGATTCGAGCGATGACGTCGTAGGGCAGACGCGACCAATCCGCCGTCATCGCATCCTCGCTGGAAACCGGACGCAGCACAATCGGATGACCGTACGTTCGCCCGTCACCTTGCACACCGACCGAACGGACATCGGCCAGCAGCACCACCGGGAACTGCCAGACATCGCGATCAAGTCCGGCGGCGGTCAACTCCTCGCGGGCGATCGCATCGGCCGCCCGCAGGATGGAAAGTCGCTGCTCGTCGATCGAGCCGATGATCCGGATCGCCAAGCCCGGGCCGGGGAACGGGTGACGCCACACGATCTCTTCCGGAAGCCCGAGGTCGAGCCCGACCTTGCGAACCTCGTCCTTAAACAGCGTTCGAAGCGGCTCGACCAGGGTGAAGTGCAGGTCATCCGGGAGTCCACCAACGTTGTGGTGGCTCTTGATGTTCGCAGTCCCCGAGCCACCGCCAGATTCGACCACATCTGGGTAGAGCGTCCCCTGCACCAGGAAGTCAACGCTGCCGCCTTCACCACCAGCCGTCTCGACAACGTCACGTGCGGCATCCTCGAACACCCGGATGAACTCCCGGCCGATGATCTTGCGCTTGGTCTCGGGATCCTCCACGCCGGCGAGCGCATCGAGAAAACGTTGACGCGCATCGACCACCACGAGGCGCACGTCGGTGGCAGCGACGTAGTCACGCTCCACCTGCTCGGCCTCGCCGGAACGCAGCAAACCGTGATCGACGAATATGCAGGTCAACTGGTGACCGACCGCCCGTTGCACAAGCGCCGCCGCTACCGCGGAGTCCACGCCTCCCGACAGACCGCAGATCACCTGAGCATCACCCACCTGCTCGCGAATGCGCTCCACCTGTTCGTCGATGATTCCGGCCATCGTCCAGGTGGCCTCACAACCGGCGATCTGCCACAGGAAGTGCTCGAGCATCCGCTGACCGTGGGCGGTGTGGATCACCTCGGGGTGGAACTGCACCCCCGCCATGCGCCTGTCCACGCATTCGAACGCGGCCACCGGAGCTCCGGGCGTACTCGCCAGGACATCGAAGCCCTCGGGCGCGCGCTCCACGCTGTCCCCGTGAGACATCCACACGCTCTGCGAATCCGGCAGTCCATCCATCAGGGTGCCGGGTCGTTCAACGGTGAGCGGCGTTCCCCCATATTCGCTGCCTCCGGTCCGCGCGACGGAGCCGCCGAGCCCCTGGGCCATGGCTTGGAAGCCGTAACAGATGCCAAACATGGGGATACCGAGGTCGAAGATCGCTGCGTCGAACCCGGGGGCCTCGGGCGCGTAGACGCTCGCCGGTCCACCGCTGAGGATGATGGCGCTCGGGTCCTTGGCACGGACCTCGTCGGCGGTGATCGAGTGAGGGACGATCTCGGAATAGACACGGGCCTCGCGCACCCGCCGCGCGATCAACTGGGCGTACTGGGCGCCGAAATCGACCACGAGAACGGGCCTGGCGCCAATGGAACCTGAGTGCGAAGTGCCTTCCACCTCGCGGAGCCTACTGTCCGCCGCTGAAGGCTCCGAGGGCCAATAGGGCCCCGATCAACGCCACGTAGACGAGTACCCCGACCACGAGCGTGACGACAATGAAAGCGAGCGCCCAGCGGGAGGCTCGACGAGCCTTATCGGCTTCTCCACGCCGGTTCCAGACATCCGTTCGCCAACTGAAGAAAACGGCGACGAGGCCGAGCGGGAGGAAGAACAACGCTGCCGCCACGACCGACCACACGAATCGAGGCCGAGCGGGCCTGGACTGCCCGGTCAGTTCGTCGTCGTTCACGTCTCGAACCCTAGGCCCAGCCCTTCCACCGAAAACCTAGGCCGATCAAAACCGGTCAGGTTCGCTCCGATCTGGGCAAAACCGCCCCAAGTCGGGAATTCCCTCCTAGCGTTGCCCTAAAGAATCCGTCCGCTCGAACGCCACTCGGCCGAGCCGGGAGAAGAAAGGGCATCCATGCAACACATCTCCGTGAATGTGGATGGCACCCAGTACGAGGGAGAAGTGGAACCACGGACCCTCCTCGTGCAGTGGTTGCGAGAAGAACTCGGAAAGGTGGGCACCGTCATCGGGTGCGACACCTCCAACTGCGGGGCCTGCACGGTCCTGCTCAACGGCCGCAGTGTGAAGTCCTGCAGCGTCCTTGCCGTTCAAGCCGATGGGGAAACCGTCACCACCATCCAGGGGATCTCCACAGGCGATGATTGGCACCCGGTGCAGACCGCGTTCAAGGAGTGCCACGGCCTGCAGTGCGGGTACTGCACACCAGGGATGGTGATGTCCACCATCGATCTCCTCGGCGAAAACCCCAACCCCTCGGAAGCCGAGATCCGCGAAGGCCTCGAGGGCAACCTGTGCCGGTGCACCGGCTATCACAACATCGTGCGCTCGGTCGAGAAGGCCGCTGAACTCATGGGAGGTGCGAAGTGACCGAAACCGTCGACACTTCCACACCGCTTGGTCGTCCGATCAAGCGCAAGGAGGACGCCAAACTCCTCCACGGTCGGACCAACTGGACCGACA
>CAJXUJ010000202.1 GCA_913061025.1 uncultured Actinomycetes bacterium
TAGAGGCGATCATCACTGCCGCGGGGGCCGGATAGCGGAACATCTCCCCCGAGCGTCGGGTACCAGTCGAAGACGACGGCATCGTCTCCATGCCCGATCATCACCGTGCTCCCCGGTTGCGCTCCGCGCTTCTGGAGTTCCTCCTCCAACCCAAGACGTGCGAGGCGATCGGCGAGATAACCCACTGCCTCGTCGTTGCTGAAGTCTGTTTGCCGCACCCACCGCTCGGGCCGAGTGCCGAGTACCCGGAATCCCTCGGCTTCCTCGGCGACCGTGAATCCGCTGTCATCGACAGGCTTGGGACGAATGACGATGCGTGCCGGTTGCGCATCGGGCTCCAGGGCTCGGGCCTGGAGGACGAGCTGGCCCATCGCGAACGAGAGTGGACGAAGACCCTCGTGGCTGACCGCCGAAACCTCGAAGACTCGATAGCCGCGCTCTTCCAGGATCGGTCGGACCATGTCGGCCATCTCGCGAGCATCCGGAACGTCGATCTTGTTGAGGGCAACGAGCCGCGGGCGGTCGAGCAAACCGCCGTATGCCTGGAGTTCGGATTCGATGACATCCAGATCCGCGATCGGATTGCGGTCGGTCTCGAGCGTTGCGCAGTCGATCACGTGCACGAGCACACTGCATCGCTCCACGTGCCGCAGGAACTCAAGCCCCAGCCCTTTGCCTTCGCTCGCTCCAGGAATCAAGCCGGGGACGTCAGCCACGGTGAAGACGATGTCGTCCGCGGTCACAACACCGAGGTTCGGCACCAAGGTGGTGAACGGGTAGTCGGCGATCTTTGGCCGGGCCGCGGACAGAGCGGCGATAAGACTGGACTTACCGGCACTGGGATAGCCCACGAGAGCAACATCCGCGACGGTCTTCAGTTCCAGTACGACGTCATGCATCTCGCCCGGTTCACCGAGAAGTGCGAACCCCGGCGCCTTACGCCGTTGCGAGGCGAGGGCTGCGTTCCCCAATCCACCGCGGCCACCGCGGGCAAGCACGTACGTCTCACCGGCGGCTACGAGATCAATGATGACGTTCCCATCAATATCGGACACAACCGTGCCCCGAGGAACTTTCACGATGACGTCGTCGGCATCGGCTCCGTTGCGATTCGAGCCCTGTCCCGCCTTCCCACTGCCGGCCCGTCGATGCGGGTGGCGATGAAGATCAAGGAGCGTGGTGATGGATGGGTCAACTACGGCGATGACATCACCGCCTCGTCCACCGTTGCCGCCGTCAGGACCGCCCAGCGGCTTGAACTTCTCTCGATGAACCGAGGCGCAGCCGTTACCACCGTCGCCACCTTGCGCATGGACCACAGCGCGATCCACGAAGGTACTCATAGCGCGTTGATCTCCCGGTTCGAAGGACCGGGGGTTGACTCCCGGTGCGTTAGTCGGCGAGGACGTTCACGACGCGACGACCGCGACGCGAACCGAACTCCACGGTGCCCTCGGCAAGGGCGAACAGGGTGTCGTCCTTGCCGCGGCCAACATTGAGTCCAGGGTGGAAGTGGGTGCCGCGCTGGCGAACGATGATCTCGCCGGCGCCGACAACCTGGCCGCCGAAGCGCTTCACGCCCAGACGCTGGGCGTTACTGTCGCGTCCGTTTCTGGTGCTGGATGCACCCTTCTTATGTGCCATGGTCGATCCCTCTTACTTGCCGGTGGCGATGTCGGTGACCTTGACCGCGGTGAGCTCGGAGCGATGCCCCTGGCGACGGCGGTAGCCGGTCTTGTTCTTGTACTTGAGGATGTCGATCTTGGGACCACGGCGATGGTCGACGATCTCCGCGGTCACCTTCACCTTGCCCAAAGTGGCCTTGTCGGAGGTGACGGCCTCACCATCGACGACGAGCACGGCGGGCAACTCGACCGAGGAACCCGGCTCTCCTGCCACGCGATCGAGGACGACAACGTCGCCTACCTCGACCTTTTCTTGACGGCCACCGGCCCGAACGATCGCGTACACGTGCGTGCTCCTGTCTTAGGTCTTGCTCGTAAGTCAGCCACCCGAGGTGTGCTGCGGTCAGCGGGGTGCCGAGCCGCCCATCAGGCGCAAGGAGCAAGAGTACGGCATCGGGGGATCTGCTGCCGACCTGCCCCCGGCTAACGCTCACCGGGACCGCTGGCCTGTTCCCGTGGGACGCTGGTGTCGTGACCCCCGAGGGAACCGGGCTTTCCACCCCTGAGATTGCCCGCTGCATCCTGGATAGCTACGCCAGCCGCCTCGGCACCTCCTTGCTAGCCGACACAGGCGATCTGGAAGCCGATGCCCGGAACCTGATGGAGCTCGACGCCGTTGTTCTCAGCCACGACGGTGCAGCCGATCCCCGCTTCGTCTACGCCAATCAGGCGGCGGCGTCCCTGTGGCGGATGCCTCTGGAAGAACTGGTCGGCATGCCCTCGCGGCTCTCCGCCCCGCCGGAACAGCGCCAGGGCCGCTCCCAGATGCTGTCCGAGGCCGCGCGCGCTGGCTTCCTGTCCGGATACGAGGGCGAAAGGGTCGCCAAGGACGGAACCCGATTCCTCATCCGTAACGCCACGCTCTGGACCGTCGATGGCTACCCGACGGGACCCGGTCAGGCCGTGGTGTTCACCGACTGG
>CAJXUJ010000203.1 GCA_913061025.1 uncultured Actinomycetes bacterium
TACGCCGGCGGTCAATCCGATGCAAACTCCACGGGCCTGGCTCTCGTCGCCCTGCAAACCGTGCAACCGCAGGATCGAAGCGCTCGAGTCCCCAACGCCAAGAAGTTCCTCGGCACGCTGAAGTTGAAGTGCTCAAGCGGCGGCGGTCTCGCGTATCAGCAGGGCAGTAAGGCAAACGGCTTGGCGTCTGCGCAGGGCTTCATGGGATTGGCCGGCGTGCTCCCCGTCGAGCCCAACAACTCACTCAACGCCGATCCTTCCTGCAAGAAGCGCAACACTGCGGCGAATGTCGGTAGCTTCCTTGCTTCGGCCATCGAGGACACCGGCGCGATCGGCAATGATTTCGGACCCGGATCCGACTACACCTCGACCGGGTGGGCCGTCCTGGCCTTCGTTGCTAACGGTGTGGGCGACTCGGCCGCGACGACCGCGACCAAGACTCTCGCCGATCAGGCCCGCTCGTACGTGTACTCCGACGGCGAGGCGGTACCTGGAGCTGCCGGTCTTCTCCTCCTCGTGGCGGAGGCTACGGACAGCAACCCTCGCGCCTTCGGTGGCGTCAACCTGGTGAGCGCCCTGACGGGCAGCATGCAGTGACGTCCGTGGCGGCGGCCTCGCGAGCACGAGCCCTCATCGCATTCGCGGTGGGTGGCTTGTTGCTCGCGGGCGCCGTCGCCGCACCGGTGGGTGCAGCGACCACGTACCGCTACTGGTCCTACTGGATCGGTGAGGACACCACGAGCTCCTCCCCGACATGGGGGTACGCCATCGAGGGAGCGGGAACCCGCGTGCCGAGTGATGGTGACGTCGAAGGGTGGCGATTCGGCCTGGCGGGTCAAACGTCGGACATCTACCCAGGCACCCTGCCCGACTTCGCAACGATCTGCGCGGACGTGGAGGCGAGTACAGAGACCAAGCGAGTTGCCCTCGTCGTGGACCCCGGCGCCGCAACAGAAGCCCCGGCCGGCGAGACCCCGGGAGAACCCATCAGCACCTGCGTCCAGATAGAGAACTCAGCGACCGGACTCGAAGTACTCGCGTCGGTCGCCGAGATCCGGCTGGACGCTGGATTCGTGTGTGGCATCGACGGATACCCCGCCAGCGAATGCGCTCCCCTCGTCGACGACACCGAAACAGTGCAGGCCGCACCGGCGCCGGTTGATAGCGAAACACCCGATGCAACCGCGGCCCCCGCGGCCGCATCGGAGGAACCGAGCAATTCCGGCACCCCCGTGATCACCGCCGTTGCTATCTCCGCGCTCGCCCTTGTCGGATTCTGGGTCTGGCGACGGTCTCGGAGGCAGGCGTGACAACCACCGTCCAGCCACAGAAGACCTCGCGGCAACGACTCGCGGGCTCGGCCCTTCGCAACGTCGATGATCGTCGCTGGCTGCACCCCGTGGCTTGGTGGGCATGGGCCATCGGTCTGGCAGCCGCGGCAAGCACCACCACCAATCCCTTGCTACTCATGGGGTTGATCGTCGTTGCCGCCGTCGTCGTCGAACGACGCAAGCCCGATGCACCGTGGGCTCGCTCCTTTTCCTTCTTCCTACGACTTGCGGTCATCGTGGTCGCGTTCCGCGTCCTTATGCAGGTGATATTCGTCGCGCCGATCGGATCGACGCTGCTACTCGAGCTACCCGGGATAACACTGCCCTCCTGGCTGGCAGGCATCCGGCTCGGCGGATCCATCATGCTCGAGCCACTGCTCAACGCTCTCTACGAAGGCCTGCGTCTTGCCGCGATCCTGGTGGCGGTGGGTGCTGCGAGTTCGCTCGCTTCTCCGAGTCGGCTACTGAAATCCGTACCGGCAGCCATTTATGAAATCGGTGTCAGCGTCGTGGTTGCCACGACATTCCTGCCTCAGTTGGCGAGCGATGTCGCGCGCATCCGAGGCAATCGCCGACTCCGCGGGCGCAAGGATTCGGGCTTGCGAGGGGTTGGGGGAACGGTCATGCCGGTTCTCCACGGCGCGATGGATCGATCCATCACACTGGCCGCCGCCATGGACTCGCGTGGTTACGGCCGAACCGACACGGTGAGTGCAGCCGCACGTCGTCTGACTGCAGCGACATTGGTGGCGGCGGTCATCCTCGCCACCATTGGAACGTACGGACTCCTGGGAACAGGTTCAGCCGCCATCTGGGGTCCGGGCCTGTTGCTCGCCGGACTCGTGTGCGCCATCGTCAGCGTTGCGCTCGCGGGGCGGCGCAGCGTGCGCACGCGATACCGGCCGAACGCATGGAAGGCACCCGACATCGCGACAGCGAGCGCCGGCGCAGCGACCGCCATCACGTTCTTGGTCGCCGGAATATTCGATGCCAGCGGCATGAATCCGAGCACCGCTCCTGCGCAATGGCCGTCGATACCGCTGCTAGGACTCGTCGGTCTGCTCGTTGCGCTCATCCCGGCCTTCATCTCCCCTCCACCACCCCGAGACGCAGGTGACAACGAATGATCGAATTCGACGACGTCTCCATTCGCTACGCGTACGACGACTCGCCCATCATCTCGGGCCTCACGCTGACGATCAGCGAGGGCGAATTCGTCCTCGTGC
>CAJXUJ010000204.1 GCA_913061025.1 uncultured Actinomycetes bacterium
TGCGCTTCTTGTCGGTGAGTTTCTTGACCTCGGAGATGTGCAGCAGGCCGTCCTTGCCCGGGAGCAGTGAGACGAACGCACCGAAGTTGGTCGTCTTGACGACCGTTCCCAGGTAACGCTCGCCCACCTCGGGCATCGTCGGGTTGGCGATGTTGTTGATCGCCGTGCGCGCGGCCTCGGCGGACGGACCGTCGGTGGCACCGATGTAGATGGTGCCGTCGTCCTCGATGGTGATGTCCGCGCCGGTGTCTTCCTGGATCTGGTTGATGATCTTGCCCTTCGGCCCGATCACCTCGCCGATCTTGTCCACGGGCACCTTCACCGAGATGACGCGCGGGGCGGTCTCGGCCATCTCGTCGGGAGCGTCGATGGCCTCGTTCATGACATCGAGAATGGTCATCCGAGCATCGCGCGCTTGGGTCAATGCACCGGCGAGGACGTCGGCGGGAATGCCGTCGAGCTTGGTGTCCAACTGCAGGGCGGTGACGAAGTCACGGGTACCGGCGACCTTGAAGTCCATGTCTCCGTAGGCATCCTCGGCTCCGAGGATGTCGGTCAAGGTCACGTACTCGGTCGAGCCGTTCACCTCTCCGGAGATCAGACCCATGGCGATACCGGCAACGGGGGCCTTCAGCGGCACACCGGCATTCAGCATCGACATCGTCGACGCACACACCGAACCCATCGACGTCGAGCCGTTGGAACCGAGAGCCTCGGACACCTGACGGATCGCGTACGGGAACTCCTCGCGCGTGGGCAGCACGGGAACGAGCGCCCGCTCGGCGAGGGCGCCGTGGCCGATCTCGCGACGCTTGGGCGAACCCACGCGGCCGGTCTCTCCGGTGCTGTAGGGCGGGAAGTTGTAGTTGTGCATGTACCGCTTGCGGTTATCCGGATTCAAGGTGTCCAGCATCTGCTCCATGCGCAGCATGTTCAGCGTGGTCACGCCCAGGATCTGGGTCTCGCCGCGCTCGAACAGTGCCGAACCGTGCGTGCGCGGCAGGATGTCGACCTCGGCGCTGAGAGCGCGGATGTCGGTCAGGCCGCGGCCGTCGATACGGACCTTGTCGCTTAGGACGCGGTCCCGAACAGCCTTCTTGGTCACCGCACGGAACGCGGCGGAGAGTTCCTTCTCGCGGCCCTCGAAGTTGGGCACGAGCTCGGCCACCACGGTCGCCTTGATGTCGTCGAGGCGCTCCTCGCGGGGGGCCTTCTCGACAATCGCGAGTGCGTCGCGGACATCGGCGAGGGCGAGCCGCTCGACGGCGTCGTAGGCGTCATCCTGGAACTCCAGGAAGACCGGGAAATCGGCAACGGGCTTGGCGGCCGCGTTGGCGAGATCCTGCTGCGCTTCACACAGTGCGCGGATGAACGGCTTGGCCGCTTCGAGTCCAGCGCCCACGATCTCCTCGGTGGGAGCCTGCGCCCCACCCGCGACGAGATCGATCGTCTTGTCGGTGGCCTCGGCCTCGACCATCATGATCGCGACGTCGTCACCGGCAATGCGTCCGGCGACGACCATGTCGAAGACGGCGTCTTCGAGCTGCTCGTGCGTGGGGAACGCGACCCACTGACCGTTGATCAGCGCGATGCGAACGCCACCGATCGGGCCACTGAACGGCAAGCCGGACAACTGGGTCGATGCCGATGCGCCGTTGATGGCCACGACGTCGTAGAGGTCATTGGGGTTCAGGGACATGACCGTCACGACGACCTGGACCTCGTTGCGCAGGCCTTTCTTGAAGGTGGGGCGCAGTGGGCGGTCGATGAGACGGCAGGTCAAAATGGCGTCCTCGGTGGGACGACCTTCGCGGCGGAAGAACGATCCGGGGATGCGTCCCACGGAATACATCCGCTCCTCGACGTCCACCGTCAGCGGGAAGAAGTCGAACTGATCCTTCGGATTCTTCGATGCGGTTGTCGCGCTGAGCAGCATGGTTCCGCCATCGAGATAGATGGCAACCGCGCCAGCGGCCTGGCGAGCGAGACGTCCGGTTTCGAAGGTGATGGTGCGCTTTCCGTACGCACCGTTGTCAATGACGGCCTCGGCCGTCGCGATCTGGGAACCCGTCACGGGTGCCTCCTGTTCATAAACGGACAGGGGCAACCACGGCAGACGTCCGGTGGCGGTCTTCGATCGAGGTCCCCGGGCATTTCCTCCGCGAGAGCCACTACCGAGGACCGACGACGACGCTTCCGTAGCGCCCCGGATCCTTGCGGTGTTGTTACTGGGTCGAACTATTCGGTTGTGGTGGAACGACGAACTGACTCGAACAAGCGTCAGTCTGTCGGTTCCCTACTAGCGACGGATGCCGACACGCTCGATGATCGAGCGGTAACGGTTGATATCCGTCTTGGTCAGGTACTTGAGCAGCCGACGACGCTGGCCAACGAGGATCAGCAGGCCGCGACGGCTGTGGTGGTCGTGGGGGTGGGTCTTCAGGTGCTCGGTGAGCTGGGTGATGCGCTTGGTGAGCAGCGCGATCTGGACCTCGGGGCTACCGGTGTCTCCGGGGGCAATCGCGTATTCGGCGATGATCTCGGACTTGGTCTT
>CAJXUJ010000205.1 GCA_913061025.1 uncultured Actinomycetes bacterium
ACCGGAGCGGCGGCACTACGGCTTCGCGTGGATCAAGCACCTGTCGTGAGCACCACGGGCGTCGGGTCGGTGGATGGAACGACGCTGACCGTGCGCTCCCCGTCAGTCCAGAAGAAGGGCAAGCGCAAGAAGTCCTACCGGGCGATCGTTGACCCCAAGTACAAGGGGCGCGTTGCCTTCGTCCTGACCAGGACCACCCCCAAGGGCAAGATGATCGTTGCCAAGAGCAAAGTGAAGAACACCAACAAAAAGGGCAGGGCGAAGATCCGATGGAAGTTCCCCAAGCGGAAGCCCACAGGTGAGTACACGCTGTACGTGTCCTTCATCCCGAAGAAGCGCTACGGAAAACCAGGTCTCACGGTTTCCAAGACCATGAGACTGCGGTGAGGTTCTAGGCCGAGCAGTCTGGGCAGAACCCGAAGATCTCGAGTGTGTGACTCACGTCGGTGAAGCCGTGTTCGGCGGAGACTTTGTCCGCCCAGCTCTCCACTGCTGGTCCTTCGACTTCCACGGTCTTGCCGCAAGCCCTGCACACCAAGTGATGGTGGTGGGTGTCGCTGCAGCTGCGGTAGACGCTTTCGCCGTCTTCGCGGACGATGACGTCCACGTCGCCGGATTCGGCGAGCGCGGTGAGCGTGCGGTAGACCGTGGTTAATCCGACGGTCTCGCCTTTGTGGCGCAGGTAGTCATGGATTTCCTGGGTGGAGCGGAAATCGTCAAGTTCGTCGAGAGCGTTGATGACGGCGGTGCGCTGCTTGGTCGAACGCACCCCCACACTCGATGGTGGTTTAGTGCCCATGACTGTGTCCAGGATGTTCGTGACTGTGGTCGTGGTGCTCGGTCGGGAAGAGCGGGGTTGCGTCGTCCTTCTGGTGCAGGGAGCCAAGCCCGTAGGCGGTCGCGAGGTTTTCCGGCGTGAGGACCTGCTCGGGCGGACCCGAGGCCACCACGTATCCGGAGGTGAGGATCACGTGGTCGGCGGCTTTGGCTTCCTCGAGATCGTGTGTTGTGAGGACGACAGAGCAACCGCGCTCGGGTTCGTCGTGGATGATCGCGTCGATCGTCTTCGCGGAGGTTATGTCCAGGCCGGTGAGTGGCTCGTCGAGCAGCAGCATCGCGTGATCCTGAGTGATGCCCTGCGCCACGTAGACGCGCTGGCGTTGGCCACCGGAGAGCTCGGTGATGTGACGATCGGCGAGATGGGTGATGTCGAGACGTTCCATCGCCTGCTGCACTCGCTTCTTGTCCTCTGCGCTCGGGCGTCGCAGGAAACCCAGCGACGGATATCGACCCATACCCACCGCTTCCTTGACGGTGAGCGGGGTTCCCGCCGGAACGGTCGTGTATTGCAGGACGTAGGCGATCTGCGACTGGCTCAGTTCCGGTGTTGCCCCCAGGACGCTGAGTGCGCCGCTGCTGATGGGAAGCAGGTTCGCGATCGCGTGCAGCAGAGTCGACTTGCCGGAGCCGTTCGGTCCGATGATCGCCGTGATGGCGCCCTGGGGGATGGTGAAGTCGGAGTCCTTGAGGGCAACGTGGCTTCCGCGCGAGATGACCACGTGCCGGCCGACCACTGCGTCAGGCATGCGCCACCTCCTGCGGTGCGCGCTTCGGGGCGAGGCGGGTGATGCCCAGGACGATGAAGAACAGCACGATCGGGACTAGCGCCATGGTTGCCGAACCGGCGGTGCCGAGGTGGTAGCTGAGCGTGAGTCCCAGCCAGACGGAGAACAGCGCGATGATTGCGGAGTAGATCATCATCCGCGGCACCGTGCGGGCGATCAAGCTGGCGGTGGCCGGCGGCCCGACGAGTAGTCCGAACACCAGCAGCGTGCCCACCGATTGGTAGCTGCCGATGACCGCCGCTGCGATGAGGACGAGGAGTGCGGCGTGCGCGCGCTTGGGCTTCATGCCCCACAGTTCGGCCTTTTCGGCGTTGAAGCTGAGCGCCAGGAGCGGTCGGTAGAGCGCGAGGGCAACCGCAATGACGATCACCGCCAAGACCGCCTGCCCGACGAGATCGGAAGCGGTCACTCCAAGGGCGTCGCCGAACAGGATGCTCGTCAGGCTGCCGGAGTACGTATCGAGGCGGGAGATGATCACCACGCCGAGCGCGAGCATGCCCACGAACAGCAGGCCTATCGAGGTGTCCTCGCTGAGCACCGTCTGCCGGTTCACCACTTCGATTGCGAACACCATCACGGCCGCCGCAACCGCGGCACCGATGAGCGGATTGATGTCGAGAACCACCGCGGCGGCGATACCGGGAACAACTCCGTGGACGAAGGCATCGCCGAAGAAGCTCATGCCGCGCAGAACCAGCCAGGTGCCCACGACGGAGGTCATCAGCGCAGCGAGCGCGCCGCCGAGCAGCGCCCGCTGCTGAAAGGCAAGGGCGAACGGCTCGATGAAGAACTCCACGGCGTCAGTGTTCCAGGTTGGTGGGGAAGGGGAGCGCGGCTAGGAGGTGAGGGCGCCGGAGATGAGCGTGGCGTTGGTGCGCATCATCGAGATGTAGTCCTCGCCGTCGGAGCCCGGTTCACCCAGACTGCC
>CAJXUJ010000206.1 GCA_913061025.1 uncultured Actinomycetes bacterium
GAACTCATCGCGGTGAGCGAGACCCGCTTGATGCTGGTGGTGATCATGGACACCGGCCGCGTCGAGCAGCGCGTCATCGAATGCTCCGCGCCGCTATCGGAGCAGGTTCTCGGCGACCTGCGCACTCGGCTGAACGCAGCCGTGGCGAACAAGCCCTTCGCCTTTGTGCCCGACGCCCTCCAGGACCTGGACAAGGCCTTCGCCGCGGAGGATCAGCGGCTTGTCCAAGCCGTCATGGCCGCGGTGCTTGAGGCGGTCACCGAGCGACTCGAAGAGCGGGTGGTGCTCGGCGGCACCGCGCACCTCGCGCGCTACCAACAGTCCTTCCCGATGGCCATCCAGCCGGTGCTTGAGGCGCTCGAGGAGCAGGTGGTGCTGCTGCGTCTACTTGGGGAACTCTCGATCGAGTCCCCGGTGACGGTGCGCATCGGTCAGGAGAACCACGTCCAGGGACTCGAGTCGACCTCCGTGGTGACGGCCGGATACGGTCAAAGCGATCAACCGGTAGCGTCTCTCGGGATCGTCGGCCCCACTCACATGGACTACGCCGGAACCATGAGCTCGGTGCACGCCGTGGCTCAGTACGTCAGCAAGATCCTCAAGGGACAGTAGGTGGCAGTGGCAACGGACTATTACGCCCTCCTGGGCGTATCTCGCGATGCGTCCCCCGAGGACATCAAGAAGGCCTATCGCCGGCTGGCGCGCGAACTCCACCCGGACGTTAATCCGGATCCCGAGCACCAGGAGCGCTTCAAGCAGGTGACCGCGGCCTATGAAGTCCTGTCCGATCCGGACAAGCGCCAGATGTACGACATGGGCGGCGATCCACTGAGCCAGTCCGGAGGGTTCGGTGGATTCGGAACCACCGGATTCGACTTCGGCGACATCATGGACGCCTTCTTCGGCGGTGGCGGCCAGGGTCGCCAGCGCGGTCCGCGTACCCGCGCTCGTCGGGGGCAAGACGCCCTGGTCCGTATTCAGATCGACCTTGCCACCGCTGTCTTCGGCGGCGAACGCGACATCACGGTGGACACCGCCACCGTCTGCACCACCTGCACCGGTTCGGGGATGGCCGAGGGCAGCGAGCCCGAGACCTGCGTCATGTGCAAAGGCGTCGGCGAGATCCAATCGGTGCAGCGGTCCTTCCTCGGCCAGGTGATGACCTCGCGTCCGTGCCCGCAGTGCCAAGGCTTCGGCACCACCATCCCGCACCCGTGCCCGGAGTGTTCGGGTGAAGGTCGGGTGCGCAGCCGTCGCACCCTCACCATCAAGGTTCCCCCGGGCGTGGACACCGGCACCCGGATTCAGTTGCAGGGTGAGGGAGAAGTCGGTCCGAACGGCGGTGCAGTAGGCGATCTCTTCGTCGAGATCGTGGTCGCACCGGATCCGGTGTTCGAGCGGCACGGAGATGAACTGCACTGCGTAGTGAAGATCCCGATGGCCTCCGCCGCTCTCGGGACAACCGTCAAACTCGACACCCTCGATGGTCCGGAAGAGATCGCCGTCAGCCCCGGAACCCAGGCCGGCGCCACGTTGACCCTCAAGGGCAAGGGCGCGGCTCGGCTTCGCGGTGGATCGCGTGGCGACCTCTTCGTGCACGTCGATGTTCAGGTCCCCGAGAAACTCGACGCACGCCAGCAGGAACTGCTGCGCGAGTTCGCCGAATTGCGCGGCGAGAGCGCCACCCATACCGTCACCGCGCAGGACAACGCCGAGGGTGGCGGGCTCTTTGGTCGCTTGAAGGACGCCTTCTCCTCCCGGTGAGCGCCTCCGTCTTCTTGATCGATCCCGAACGCGCGAGTGACGCGAAGGTCGGGAACGAGGTGATTCTCGATGGCCCCGAAGGTCGGCATGCGGTGGCTGTTCAGCGCATCCGTGTCGGTGAGACGGTCCACCTCGTCGATGGTCGAGGGCGTCGGATTGTCGGCAGCGTCGAGGAACTGACCGATAAGAACTCCGCCACCGTCACGGTTGAAGAGATCGATGATGAATTCGAGCCGCGTCCGCGGATCACGGCCGTTCAGGCGATCGCCAAGGCGGACCGCGGTGAACTCGCGGTGCAGATGCTCACCGAAGCGGGAATCGATTCGATCGTCCCCTGGCAGGCCGAACACAGTGTTGCCCGGTGGGATGAAGCCAAGGCACTGAAGAACCGCGAGAAGTGGCAGTCCACTGCGCGCGAGGCCGCGAAGCAGGCGCGTCGAGCGTGGATTCCCCGCGTCGACCCCCTCACCGGTTCCGCCGGAATCGCCGATCTGATTGCCAACTCCAGCGTCGCGTTCGTCCTCGACGAGCAGGCCAGCACACCTCTCACCTCGATCGACATCAGCACGGTGCACGACGTCCTGCTTGTCATCGGCCCCGAGGGTGGGCTCAGCGACAACGAGCGCGAGCAGTTCGCCGATGCCGGCGCCGATCTCGTCCGTCTCGGACCGACGGTGCTGCGGACGTCCACCGCCGGGGTAGCGGCGCTGAGTGTGGTCAGTTCCCGAGTAGGCCGCTGGTAGGCCCGCGAAACCCGTGAAAGGATAAGGAAATGGCCGACTG
>CAJXUJ010000207.1 GCA_913061025.1 uncultured Actinomycetes bacterium
GGAGCAGCACCCGTGGGATACGTCGAGTCTGCGGTTTGGGCAGCGCATCCGGAATTGGGACGTGGGGCCACGTTCGTGCAACTCGCCATCGAAATCGATGCCAACGCGGAACGCTCCGCCCGCATCGGATTCGTCGGTCTCGACTCTCGCTGATGTGGCGTAATGCCGGATTGCGGCGCTGATACTCCCTAGGCTTGTCAGGCCCACAACGTTGAGAGGACAGCCTTCATGCGAGCACGAATAGCGATCATCGGACTGAGTGTGGGGGCGCTCGCGTTGGCCGGATGCGGCGGATCCAGCGAATCTGAGTCCATTGCAGCAGAAACCTCGGCCGAGGAGACGGCGGAGGCTTCCGCCTCGGAAGAAACGGCCGTTGATGACGAGCCGGTTGAGGAGGAGCCCGCGGAATCGGCCGCCCAGGAGGCCGAAGCGGACATCCCCTACTTCTACGGCTTCGGCTGCGAGGGCGCTGCCGAAACGCTGTTGGACATGTCTCTTGTGTACGCAGAGTTCGATCCGACCGCCGCTTCCAGCGATGATGCGGCGACCTTCCGGGCCCTCGGGGAGGCGATGATCGCGACGGCCAATCTGCCCGAAGAAGGAGCGATGGCCGACGGCGTCACGCTGGCCGATCAATCGATCTATGCCGCGGGAGTCGCCTCCATCGACCTCGCCGACCTCATCGACAACGCGGGCTTCACCAGGGAAATCGAAGAGCAGACGATCATCCTGGGAGAGGACGCCACAAGAGCCGTCCAGGAGTGCGGCCTGGAGTAGGTATTAGCCGTACTCTTGGGCCAACCCAAGGAGGTCCGCCCATGACTGCGGTGGTTGACAACAACGGTGTTGTCCAAGAACGTCGGCTCGTCACCGAGATTCCCGGTCCGCGATCGAGCGCCATGCTCGCCCGCAAGACCGATGCCGTCTCCGCCGGAGTTGGCGTGTCCCTGCCCGTCTTCATCGAACGTGCCGGCGGTGGGGTGCTGGTCGACGTCGACGGCAACCACCTGATCGATATGGGATCGGGCATCGCGGTGACCACCGTCGGCAACGCCAATCCCCTGGTCGCCGATGCCGTCGCCGAGCAGGCCCACGCGTTCACCCACACCTGCTTCATGGTCACCCCGTACGAGGGCTACGTGGACGTGTGCGAGAAGTTGAATCAACTCACTCCGGGCGACCACGCCAAGCGCAGCGCTCTGTTCAACTCCGGCGCTGAAGCAGTGGAGAACGCTGTGAAGATCGCGCGGTACGCAACCAAGCGCTCGGCGGTGATCGTTCTCGAACACGGCTATCACGGTCGAACCAACCTGACGATGGCGTTGACGGCGAAGAACATGCCGTACAAGGAGGGCTTCGGACCGTTCGCTCCCGAGGTCTATCGGGTGCCGACCAGCTATCCGTTCCGTGACGGACCCCACGACGGCAAAGAGGTTGCGCTGTGGGCCACCACCAAGATCGAGAAGGAAGTCGGTGCGCACAACGTTGCGGCGATCGTCGTCGAGCCGATCCAAGGTGAGGGCGGCTTCATCGTGCCGGCACCGGGATTCATCTCCTCGATCGCGGAGTTCGCTTCGGCCAACGGCATTGTCTTCATCGCCGACGAGATCCAGTCGGGCTTTTGCCGAACCGGCGATTGGTTTGCGATGGATCACGAGGGCGTTGTTCCGGACATGATCACCACAGCCAAAGGCATCGCCGGTGGCATGCCGCTGGCAGCAGTCACCGGTCGAGCCGACCTGATGGACGCTGTGCATGCCGGCGGCCTCGGGGGCACGTATGGCGGCAACCCGGTCGCGTGCGCCGGTGCGCTGGGCGCCATCCGGTGGATGGAAGAGAACAATGCCTGCGCCCTCGCGCGCGATATCGAAGCCCTCATGGTTCCGCGCCTGCAAGCGATGGCCGAGAACTTCCCGCAGATCGGCGACGTCCGAGGACGCGGCGCGATGCTGGCGATCGAGCTCGTAGAACCGGGCACCCGCAATGCGAACGCGTCACTGGCTGCAGATCTCAACAAGTACTGCCACCAGCATGGAGTCCTCACCCTGACGGCCGGTACCTACGGGAACGTCTTCCGGTTCTTGCCGTCGTTGGCCACGCCGAAGGCGCTCATCGAGGAAGCACTAACGATCCTCGAAGCCGGCTTCGAAAAGTTGACCTAGTCGAGTCCACCGATCTGCTGGTCGTATCCACTGCGGAGTAGCTCAACGTAGGGCGCAGCATCGAAGGCCTCGGGCCCGAGAACGCCGCTGCCCTGCCAGGCTCCGGTTGCCAGGAGTTCGAGTGCCACCACCGGGTTCATGGCCGTTTGCCAGGTGACCGCCTGGGTGCCGTACTCGCGCATGGACCACTCGTTGTCGGTGACGTGGTAGAGGTAGACCTCTTTCGGCTTACCGTCCTTCACCCCGGTGACGTGGGTGCCGGCACAGGTCTTGCCCGTCATCTTGTCGCCGAGGGTGAGTGGATCGGGAAGCGCCGCCGCAACCAGGTCCCTCGGGGAAACCATCTGGCCCTTGACCATCACCGGTTCAGTGCTGTCCAAACCG
>CAJXUJ010000208.1 GCA_913061025.1 uncultured Actinomycetes bacterium
GCGTGCTTCGACGTCGATCACCTCCACGGTGACATCCTGGGAGTCGATGCTGCTGCTTTGGACTTCTCCGAGTGTGGCGACCGAATCCAACAGCGCGTCGAGGTTGGCAGCCGGAACACGGACGGTGAGGCTCGCGCTGGCATCGTCGTCGGTTCCGTAGATGCTTTGGTTCTGGATGAAACCGTCGAGATTCAAGGCCGCGTCCTCGATGTCGGAGATGGATGTCGAGACATCGTCGACTTCCATCGTGACGTTCGCGGTGCGAATGATCTGCTCGCCCATCCGGACGCTCGCAGCTTCGTCCATCGGTGCGGACTCGGCCGAGATACCGGGCGCTTCTGCGTAATCAACGCTGGTGTTGCCGCACCCGGCAACCATGCCGAGCGCGAGCGCAGCCACACCTAGCCCGAGAGTCTTCTTCCTCATGTCCACACATCTTGGACGTCTGAGAAGCCGTGCCGGGTCCGCACATCGGTCACGGTTTGGTCACTGTTGGCGGGACTGAAGGGCCTTTCGGTACGGCAGGAGGTCCTTGCTGCGGTTGATACCCACAACGCCGACGAGTTCGTCGTCATCTCCGCTGTGGCGTCGGTATTCGACGATGCAATCTCCGTTGATGTCACCATCGACAAGAACAGGATCACCGAGTCCGGGCATGCCGAAGGATTGAATGTTGAGGTCGTATTGATCGCTCCAAAAAGACGGAACGGCTCCGAAGGGCGTTGGATCAGGTTCAGCGCCTGCGAGGAGAGCGGCGAGGGTCTTGCCGGCATGACGACCGATCTCGGTCGGCATGTTCCAGTGCTCGACCCGCGTCGGTTCGCCCGGGAATAGCACATTGGGATGCCGGGCGATGTCGCCGACGGCAACTGCTGGAACAGGACTATCGACCACCTGCATCGAGTCATCCACCAACACGCCGTTGCTGAGGTCGAGACCGTTGCCGTCGAGCCACTCGACGTTCGGTACCGAACCGATCGCCTCGAGGACGATGGTGGCGGGTAATTCGGTTCCGTCGTCGAGTCGGACGCCGGATACATGATCGTCACCGAGGACTTCTTCAACCGTCCGACCAAGGTGGAACCGAACTCCGTTTGCTTCGTGGTGCCGTCGCATGGCTGCGCCGAACTCTTCGCCGAGTGGTCGAACAAGGGGTTCAGGGTCTAGCGCGACGACGTCAACGTTGGCGCCCAACTTTCGGGCGGTAGCCGCAACTTCGCAGCCGATGAACCCGGCTCCCAAGATCACTAAGTTGGTGTCAGGACCGAGTCGGTCGCGTAGGTAAGCGGCATCGTCGGCGTTGCGCAACAGGACGCGTCCCTGCGTCGGTCCGGGAATCGGCAACTGTCGAGGACGGATGCCCGAGGCGATCACCAAACCAGAGAAGGGAATTTCCGAACCGTCCTCCAGCGTCACCGTTCCGGCCGCGAGGTCGCTGGAGACCACCTTGGCTCCGAGCCGCCACTCGACGTCGTCGATGGAGGGGCGTCGTCGGAAATGTAGGTCCTCGACGTTGACCCCGCCGGCCAACGCCTCCTTGGACAGGGGTGGGCGGTTGTAGGGGAGGTGTGGTTCTTCACCGATGACGACGATGTGGCCGTCGTACCCCGCTCCCCGAAGGGATTCGGCCGCGCGCAGGCCACCGAGCCCGGCTCCGACGATGACGACTTGGTCTTTCATGATTCCATCAGGCTAATGGCCTGCATCGGGCATGCGTCTGCCGCGGCCTCGATATCGGCGAGGCGGTCATCAGGTGCTTGCGGAGTGAAGACGAGTTTGCCGTCGTCGTCGAGGCGGAAGAGATCCTCGGCCTCGAAGCAGCACTGGCCGTAGTTCTCACATGCATTCATGTCGACGCTGATCGTGATCATGGTTCCTCCTTGAATGGGATCTGTCCTGACATCACTATGGAGGGGCGTCGTTAATGGGACTTCCTGGCGAAGGTGAAGTTCAGGTAAGAAGGCAACGAGGCACGAGGCCTACGCGGGTGCCGGGATTGCATCGGCTGTCTCCGGGACATCGATGGGTGTCGGATCGGTGAAGTCACTCATCAGGTACAGGCTGGTGGCGCTGATGGGATCGCCGTCGGGGCTGCTGGCCGAGTACTCCCGGAGCACCCGGACGACTCGGCCCTCGCCATCGACCCAGATCGTCGCAACGAGCGAAGCTCCCGTTGCGTCATTCACGACCGTTAGTTCCTCCCCGCTGAAGCCCATCGTCGATGGGCCGACGTTCGGGTCGAGATCGGCGTCGAAGCGCGTTGTGGAAACGCCCACTACCTCTTCATCTCCAGCACGAATCACGTTAGTGGCGGATTCGAGGCCGGCCAGCGGGGTGAAGCCAACCTTGGTCGGAACGCCGGTTTCGTCATCGAGGAGAAACCAGGTGCCGTCGAGCTCGAGGAAGTGGCCATCGATCGATTGGATCTCGCGGGTTACCGCAAGATCGTCGGACCAGGTGATGTCTCCGTAGCCGTTGTCCGGCTCGACGAATCCCTCGCCGGCCACGATGCGCTCGAAGCCTTCGACGTTCGTGATGAGTTGT
>CAJXUJ010000209.1 GCA_913061025.1 uncultured Actinomycetes bacterium
GTCTCCGAGGCCCTCACCGCGCAGGTCGTCTCCGCCGTCAATCACCTTCGGGAGATGGACCTGGAGAAGTTGCCGGGCGTCGCGGAGACCATCGACTGGACACAGGGACTGGACGCCGTCGGTGCCACGCACCTGGACGAACAATCCGCGCTCGACACCCTCGGTGCTGTGGTCAAGGACCGCGACGATCTCGAATACACCACCAGAAGCATCCAGGATGTCCTCTCCTGAGACCGGCAGCGTCGACGAGCTCCTCGTGGGGTTCGCCCAAGCCCTGCGCGATGCGACCATCACCGTCGGTACCGACGACGTCCTGACCTTCACCGCGGGCGTCTCCGAACTTGACGTCACCGACCTGATGGACGTCTATTGGAGCGGACGCGCAACCTTGGTCCGTCGCCGCGAGCAAGTTCCGATCTACAACGAGGTTTTCCAGCGCTACTTCCTCGCCTTCCACCCCGAGGCAGAAGAGGCACTGAAGAAGACGATGAAGGCGTCCTCGACCGCTGGTGCCACCCTGGAGATTCCGAACACCGAGGAAGGCCTGCCCGGCGAGATCAGCCCCGATCAGGTGAAGCTCGGCTACGTCGCGAGCACGTCGGACATCCAGCGCCATAAGGCGTTCGCCGACTGCACCGACGACGAACTCCGCCACCTTCGGCGCTTGATGTCACGAATGCGCGTGACACCACCCAAGCGCAAGACCCACCGCACCGCTCGTACCCGCCGTCGCTCGACGCTGGACATGCGGCGGATGGCCCGCGAATCCATGCGCACCCTCGGGGAACCCAAGGATCTGCACTTCAAAGCACGCAAGGAGAAGCTCCGTCCGCTGGTGCTCATCCTGGATGTCTCCGGCTCGATGGCGGACTACTCACGCAACCTCCTCCAGTTCGCCTACTCGGCCCGACGAGCGAATGCCAAGGTCGACGTCTTCTGCTTTGGCACTCGACTCACCCGGATCACCCGCGCCCTAGATCGCCGCAATCCGGATGACGCGATGCGCCTTGCGGGCGAAGCCGTCTTGGACTGGGACGGAGGCACCCGGATCGGCGATTCGATCAAGAACTTCGCCCGCCAAGCCCGCAAGGCACGCCTCGGGCGCGGAGCCATCGTCGTCGTCTGCTCCGACGGGCTGGATAGAGGCGACCCGCAGGACCTTGCAGAGGCCATGGAGAGCCTGTCTCGCATCGCACACCGCGTGCTGTGGGTGAATCCGCACAAGGCCGATGCCGAGGATTGGGTACCGACCGCGATGGGCATGATCATCGCCGATCCCTACATCGACGAAGTGCACTCCGGGCATAACCTCGCTAGCCTCGAGAAGTTAGCCAACCGACTCTCGAAAGTGGGATAGCCATGCGGTACAGCATCTCCCTGTACGCCGAAGGGGATCGCGAGGTCTCGCTCGAAGAAGTAGTCGAGTTGGCCGATGCCGTGGCCACCCTGGAGGGAATCGCCTCCGGGTACGGGACCATGGGCTACGGCGCGCAGATCGTTGTCGAGGCCGACAACTCCGATGCCGCCGTGGACATCGCCCTCGAGAAGTTCAGCGCCGCGGTCTCCAAGACGTCGCTGCCCGAGTGGCCGGTGGTACGAGCCGAGTCGATCAGCGAGGACGACGACTTCGCCGATCTCGAGGACGAGATCCCGTGATCCGCCTCGGCAGCCTGGCGGGCTACTCCTTCGAAGGCCCGCGGGCCCTGGCGGGCTGGACGCCTCCCGCGAAGCCGGCGGTCTACGCGATCCTCGCCAAGACCAACCCAAACCGACCACAAGAATTCGCTGTCATCTTCGTGGGGCACTCCGACGATTTGTCCACCGAAGGTTTCCCCTTCCGGCACCCCCGATCGAGCGCATGGATTAAGCGCGCGGACGGCAAGTTCAACCTGCATGCCTGCTGGCTGGAGGTCCCTGGCGGCACCCGCGCACATCGTGAGCAAATCTCCCAGGAACTCATCGCGATCTACGAGCCCAGCTGCAACCTGGACAAGTTCGACAAGGCGTGGAAGGCCGAGTGGATCGGTGAGTACGAGACCCCGGTCACCACTCGCCTGACAACGGACAAGCGCCCCACGTAATTTCGCGGGGCGCTTGCACGCTTCGTTGACCGACGCGCGTCGGCCCGGGTGACTTAGTCGTCGAGGTTGACCCCCACACCCTCCATCAGGCGGGAACGGCGCGTCCCCATCGCGGGCCGGGCCACGGTGTCGGGGATGTGCTCCTCGTGCTGGAAGGTCGCACCAACCACGATGCCCTCACCCATGCCGTACAGCAGCGGGAGAGCGCCGGCGACAACGCGACCGGTGGAGTTGATCGCGGTGAGGCCGGGCTCGATGGCCTCGGCATCCTTCTTGATGTCCCACACAAGGTCGGCGGACTCTTCAAGGTTGGTTGCGATCTTCTTGAGCTGCGAGCTCACGATGAACAGGTAGATCGCGAGGCCGGCAATCAGCGCGACGATGTTGATAACTGACCAGGTTGCAAGTGAACTCATGACCGCACCTTGTCCAATACGCGTCCGAGGAACAG
>CAJXUJ010000210.1 GCA_913061025.1 uncultured Actinomycetes bacterium
CCGATGGAATCGGCGAGCCGGTTCAACTCCTCTTCTCCGTTGTGACCGAAGGGTGGGTGCCCGAGGTCGTGGGCGAGGCCGGCGACCTCGACTACGTCCGGATCACAGCCGAGCGCCTCCCCCAGTTCCCGAGCAATCTGCGCAACCTCGAGGGTGTGGGTCAGGCGCGTCCGGGGAAAGTCGTCCTGACCGGCAACCAGGACCTGGGTCTTTGCTGCGAGGCGGCGCAGACCCGCTGAGTGAAGGACGCGTGCGCGATCGCGGGAGAACGGACTACGAACACCCTCTTTGATTGGCTCGGTTACCAGGCGCGCGGTGTCGTCCTCGGTGTAGCCGGGGATTAAGCGCGCTGATGTCACGTCACGACACTAGCGAGAACGTGGTCGGCAGGTAGCCGGACGTCAGCCGTCGATCAACGTCGGGAGTGACCAGCGGGTGATCAGGTGGTGCCGCAACAGCGCGGCCACCTCGCGGCCCACGTAATCCGAGGTGAGCGAGACGTTGGACCCGTATTCGGTCGGTGAGACATGGGCATCGATACCGAGCACTCCGGCCGTGGATTGCACCCGGGCGGCGTGCGCCGGATCGGTGACGATCGTGGCCGACGTCCAACTCAAATCACGCATGACAGATGCCACCGTGGTGAGTGGCCCAACGGTGTCTGCTCCCGAATCGAAGGTGACCACATCCGCAACCGGCACACCTCGCATCTGCAGGGCACGAATGGTCGTCTCATGGGTGCGCGGCGGTCCGGTCACGATCACCACCGGCGCCACTCGATCGCGATAGAGCTCCGCGGCGTGGTCGATGCGCGCGGTCCTCGTAGCGTCAGGGTCGCCCCACACCCGACCTGGGTCGAGCATCACGATCGCCTGGGAAGGCGATCGATCATCGAACTGAGACGCCAGCACCACCTGGGCCGTGGCACCCACCGGGACCATCAGGGCGGCGACGATGACAACGGTCAGCAACAGGGTGCTGGCTGCACGAGCAGATCCGGGGAACCAGAAGGGAGTCGCCGAAGCGGTCGTCGCCGTCTTCCAGGAGCGCCGCGCAGCAGAGGTGCGCGTGAGCGCGGGGGAAGCCACGGCCCAATAGTCACACGTGTCACTTCTGTTTCATGGTTGCGACACCGTTTCAGACCCCTCACGCGAGCAAGCGCGAGGGCCGCACCCAGATCTGGGGTGCGGCCCTCGTGGAACCAGCAGGTTCTCCTCGCTTGGGAGGCGACTAGGACGTCGGCGCGGTGACCACAACGCCGTCCACGAGCTCTCCCGTGGTCCGCCAGAGTCGGCTGCCGTCGCCAGCCTTGGCAGTGATCGAGAAATGCAGACCGTTGGGCGAGATGGCCACCCGGGTCCGCTTCGGCTCATCATCACTGGGGTTCGCGACGGTCGAGGTGATGACCACATCACCATTGGCCTTTGTCTTCATCTTCCAGGTCACGCCCTTCTTGGCGTTCCAGGGCTCGAATGGGTCGTAGGACCAGTAGCGGGAGACATTGCCGACGGCGTTCTGCGATGAGTATCCGTCAGCCTCGGTCCAGGCGCCGCCGGGAATGTTGCGCACCCAGCGCTTGTTGCCGACCTGGATCTCTTGCGTTGCATCGGACCCACCTGGATTCATGTCCTCACTTGCGCAATCGGAGGCACCCGAGCCCGTGACACCGCAGTCGATCTCGATCCCCTCGCCCAGGTTGAATCGAGTCGAAACACGCATGTCGTGCGACTTCGCCTGCTGCGTCCAGGCGTCCACACTCGCCTTGGTGCCCTGCACAGGAATCGGCTGGGTTGCCGCCATTGCCGGTGCAGCAACACCGAGCGAAAGGGCGGCGACGGCCGCGATGACCAATGACTTCACAACAACACTCCTCAGATCACTTCTTCGGTTCCCCCAGACCGCAGGAGTGTACTGATGGTCTATCGCGTATCGCTGCCCGTGCCTCCGGACTTCTCGATCGCCGAGCGGCCAGCTTCGAGTCTGGCCACCGGAACCCGGAACGGCGAGCAGGAGACGTAGTCCAGGCCGACCTCATCGAAGAAGTGCACCGATTCGGGGTCTCCGCCGTGCTCACCGCACACACCGCAGTGCAGACCCGGCCGCGTGGCTCGTCCCTTCTCCACCGCCATGCGAACGAGGGCTCCAACCCCTTCGCGGTCAAGCGACTCGAACGGCGATACCGAAAAGATGCCCATCTCCAGGTAGGGCGAGAAGAACGCCGCCTCGACGTCGTCTCGACTAAATCCCCACGTGGTCTGGGTCAGATCGTTGGTGCCGAAGGAGAAGAACTCGGCCTGCTCGGCGATCCGATCGGCGGTCAGCGCGGCGCGCGGCAGCTCGATCATGGTTCCGATCGGGAAGCCGAGCGGGCAACCGTTCTTGCCCTCGACTTCAGCGAGCACACGCTCGGCCTCGGCGCGGGTGAACTCGAACTCAGCGGCGGTCGCTACCAGCGGAATCATGATCTCTGCCCGCGGATCCTTGCCCTGGGCTCGCAGCGCGCA
>CAJXUJ010000211.1 GCA_913061025.1 uncultured Actinomycetes bacterium
CCCGTCCACCAGAACTGGTACGACGGTGCCTCCGGTCGTGGGTCACGTGTGATGAAGTCCGGATCAACGCTGTCCCAGTAATCGGGATTCCATAGATTTTCAAATGCCAAGAACTGGAACTGCGGATTGACGTCGAAGTCCGCCGGACGCTTCCGCAACGGAGCGACGAACTGCTCGATCACCGCTTTGCCCTGCTCCTCGGGCATGTCCAAGAAGGTCAGCCGGAACCCCAATTCATTGTCGGGACCGAACGCGACCGACTCACCCCAGTGCCAGTTATCCAGACCGACCGGATAGAACTCGACGAAGCGCTGGATCAATTCACGGTAGGCGGTGTCGGACTTAGCCTTCACCGAACCGGTGATGATTCCGACCGTCGAGGGAATCGGATGGGTAAGCAGCGTGACGCGGCTGACGATGCCGTAGGTACTGCCACCTCCTCCACGAACTCCGAAGAAAAGATCCGGCTCGGAGTACTCGTTCACCGTGTGAACCTTGCCGTCGGCGGTGACGATCTCTGCCTGCACGATGCCACCCGAACCGGTTCCGTATCGCTTGGAGAACGGACCGAAACCACTGCCGAAGGTGAAGCCGCCGCAGGCACCGACGCTGGTGCAACCGCCGCCCGCCACGAACCGACCGGCCAGGGTCGCAGCCCGATAGGCCTCGAGCCACCGCGTTCCAGCCTCCACCGTCATTGCGTGAACCGGCTCAGTTCCAGCCGGCGCACCTTGCGGAACGAAGGCATCGTGCATCGTGATTTCGCGCATGTCGTGCGTCCAGACGAGCAGGGAGTCCGGGGCCATGTTCCTACCGAGGTAGTCGTGGCCGGTTCCCTTGACCACCAACTTGACGTTGTTCTCGCGGGCAAAGTTGACCGCCGCGACGATGTCAGACGTCTGCTGTGCGCGAACCGCATAGGGAGAGGCCGCAGCTGTCCAAGCGCCGTACCAGCCGGTGGACTGCAGCGCTCCCGGCTGCTCCTCATTCCAGAACGGGTTCTTCAGCAGTTCGAAGGTTTCCGGCGTGGCATTGACCCAGGGGAGCTTCGTGGTGATGAGTCGGCCGCCCACTTGCTTGTCCAGCGCACGCCATTTGGCCTTCGACGGCCACCCTGTGCCGGAGGCCGCCAGGGGCTCAGCGGCACGGGCAGCCGGGCTGGTGAGGGTGGCCGCCGCGGCGAGGGCAGCTGTTCCCAGGACGGTTCGACGAGAGATCTCAGCCATCACTCCACGCTATGAAAAATCCACAGAGGGCTCAAGGACTCAACCGAGTAACAGGCGATGTGTAGGGCTAGCCCTTCGTTCACCCCTATCGCCCGGCGGTTCTCGCCCTCACAAAGTCCGTGATGACGTAGTCGCCGAGGCGATCGCTCGAAGGAGCGAGCACCTTGCCTCCGTTACGCCGGGCCATCTCGTCCAGGAATCGCGCGAGGCGTGGCTCATCTCCGAGTCGGAACCAGGAGATCGCAACCTTGCGTTTGGTCATCGCATCGACCTGGGCGACGGTCTGGGTGATGGTCTCGCGGGTGGGCGGCCAGTCGAACCACCAGCCACCGTCCGGGTTTAGGTGCGCGGTGGGTTCACCATCGGTAACGACCATGACGATGCGCTGACTGCCCGGGTGCTTGTCCAGGAATCGTCCGGCGAGCATCAGCGCGTGCTGCAGGTTGGTTCCTTGGATCTCGCTGGCTTCGAGGTCGGGGATCTCCAATGGATCGACAACGCGAGCCATGTTCGCGAAGCCGATCACCTGCAAAGCGTCCAACGGGTAGCTCGTTGAAGTGAGCGAATGCAGGGCCATCGCCATCGTCTTGGCCGCGCTCCAGGTGTCGTTCATGACCATCGAAAACGACTGATCCACCAGAAGAGCGACGGCTGCACGCGTGACGGTTTCGGTTTCAGCGATCTCGAAATCATCGGCACTGAGTCCCGTGCGGGAGTTGGTGGCCATCTGCCGGTAGGTGGCGTTCTGCACAGTGCGCACCACATCGATGGATTCCTCATCGCCGAATCGCCAGGCACGGTGAGTTCCCGTCGGCTCCCCTGCGGCTCCGGTGCGATGCATACCGTGATCGCCGCGTTCGGTGCCGTCGAGTTGATCGAACACCTCGCGTAATGCGGTTCGCCCGATTCGACGAATGGCCTTGGGACTCAACCGGAGCGTGTCTCCGTCGCTCGTGAGGAAGCCCTGGGTCTCCAGTTCGCGCTGCATCTGCTGCATCGCCTCGAGATCGTCGCGTGCGCTACGTCCAAGCGCACGCTCCAGGGCTTCAGCATCGATCTGATCGAGATCGGCCATCGCATCTGCGTCACCCAGTTGGGAGTTGAGGTCTTCAAGGTCCGCCATCTCGGCGAGGGCTCGGGTCGCATCGGGCAAGCCAAGCGAGTTCTCACCGGTCAGGCCCGGCCCTCTACTTCGGGAGAACTCCGGTCGCAACGCCTGCAGGTTGTCCTGCAACCTGCCCATCTGCTCCTGCAAACCCATGTCGGA
>CAJXUJ010000212.1 GCA_913061025.1 uncultured Actinomycetes bacterium
TCGGGAAGCGTGCCGGAAGGCAGGAGCCGCTCTGCCTGTGGCTGTGGCATGCACAGGGCCAGCGCCTTGCCGGTTTCACCGTTCACATTCACATGATCAGCTGAGAAATCCACCGATTCCACGTGCGTTTGCGTGGTGACCTCGGGTAGATCGCGAGCCAGGAATTCAACGACGGTGCGCAGACCTCCCGGTGCGGCGTATCGCATCGGACCGGAGCGAACACCCGCCATTGCTCCCTCGTTGTGGACGTGGAAGCCATCGGTCCACGGTCGAACAACGCCCTCGCCAACCATCTCGTCGATGACTTCTCGAAAGTCAGGATCACTCACCGTGAAGTAACTCGCGCCGTAGTCCACCACCCGGCCGTCGAATGCCGTGCCTGTCTCACGAAGACGACGTGAGGCCATCCGACCACCGATACGGCGCCCGCGATCAAACATGTGAACGCAAGCACCTGCGTCACTCGCAGCACGCGCCGCAGCAACACCGGACAGGCCGGCACCGATGACTAGGACGTCCGAATCAGCACCCACATCAGCAGGCTAGTGCCACCATTCCTCTATGACATCCGCACCCGAGTCGCCGGAAATCGGTGAAAGGATTTCGGCCAACGGCATCGAGACAAACGTCCACATCCGTCGCCACCCAACGTCATCCGACGCTGTACTCCTGCTCCATGGCTCCGGACCGGGTGTCTCGGCTTTCGCCAACTGGAGACTCACCATCCCCGAACTCGAGCGACACATGACAGTCGTGGCCCCCGACATCGTCGGCTTCGGTTACACAGAACGACCCACGGACATCGCCTACAACCTAGAAACATGGACACAGCACGCACTCGGCGTCCTCGACGCAGCAGGTGTCGAGCGTGCGCACGTGATCGGCAATTCCTTCGGTGGATCACTGGCTCTATCGCTCGCTACGAACTATCCCCAGCGAGTGAACCGGCTCGTGCTGATGGGAGCCGTCGGTGTTCCGTTCGACATCACTGAGGGTTTGGATGCCGTGTGGGGCTATCAACCCTCGGTGGAGAACATGCTCGCGATCATGAACTACTTCGCCTACAACAAGTCACTGCTCGGTGAAGACCTTGCGCGACTTCGATATGAAGCAAGTGTCCGCCCCGGGGTACAGGAAGCGTTCTCCGCCATGTTTCCCGAGCCACGCCAAGCCGCCCTCGACGCGCTGTGTCTGCCTGATGAGGAGATTGCGGGCATCGTCAAGCCGACGCTCATCGTGCACGGTCGAGATGACCAAGTAATCCCAACCTCTACGTCGATGAGCCTCCACCAGCTCATCGATGACAGTCAACTGCATATCTACGGGCGCTGCGGCCACTGGACACAGATCGAGCGCAGCGATGAGTTCGCTGCGCTCGTCTGTGACTTCTTGACGCGTTAGTTCACCCGCGGGTTGCTACCAACGGGGGGCGTTCGGATCGCAATCGCCGAGAAAATCGCCGATCCGCACGACTTCTTCGTCTTCTCCTATTGCCTGGGAGGCCCGCCCGAGTGCAGCCAGGCACCGAAGAAAGCCCCGGTTTGGCTCGTGTTCCCATGGAACCGGACCGTGACCCTTCCAGCCATTGCGACGTAGCGCATCAAGACCGCGGTGATAACCCACGCGGGCGAACGCGTAGGACTCGACCACTCGACCCTCGGACCACGCTTGGTCAGCGAGCACCGCCCACGCCAACGAACTTTGCGGGTGCGCACGAACAACAGAGTCAGGGTCCGCCCCGGCTGCAAGTTCGGCTTCGACTGCAGGGTCCGCCGGTAACAGCGTCGGCGGCGGACCCCCCAGAAGGTTCTCTCCGATTGCCATAGATCAGACCGCCACGATCAGGTGATCGAAGCCGCGTAGATCTCGGCGATCGCAGCATCGAGCGTGGAAGTGAACTCTTCCTCGCTCATCTGCGCGGTGAGCCCCTCGCTGAGTGCACGCGAGAAGCTCGCGATCATTCCGTGGTTGGCAGTGAGGATGTCGCAAGCCTCGTCGCGCGAGTAACCACCGGACAGCGCCACAACGCGCATGACCTTCGGGTGCTCGATCAGCGGTGCGTAGAAATCGTTGTGGCTCGGCAGCGACAACTTGAACACCACCTGCTGACCCTCAGGTACCCGGTCGAGCCATGCGGCGAGCTTGTCGCGCAGCGTCTCCTCGATCGCGGCCTTGGTGGCGCTGTGGATGTCAACCTCAGGCTCGATGATCGGCACGAGTCCAGCATCAAGGATCTGCATGCCGACCTCGAATTGCTGATCGACCACCGCGGCGATGCCGGCGTCGTTGTTGTCCTTGATGACCGAACGCATCTTGGTGCCGAACACACCCTTATCTCGCGCGCGGGTCAACAGAGCGTCGAGTTCGGGCATCGGCTTCATGACCTGAGCGCCGTTTTCCTCGTCGGCGAGGCCCTTGTCGACCTTCACGACGGGAACGATGTTCTTGGTCTTCCACA
>CAJXUJ010000213.1 GCA_913061025.1 uncultured Actinomycetes bacterium
CGAGTGACCGGACGATGCGATCGCGCCTGCTCATCGACGCTTCATCGCCAGGAATCAGATCGGCCAGGACATCGATCGCCGCGACTACGCCGGCCAGCAACTCGTACGGCAAGGTGCCGAGTTCAAATCGCTCCGGCACCTGCTCGGTACTGGGCGCCAGCTTGTCCGGGTGCATGGACTCCCACAGCGCCGGAGATGCAGCAACGATGCCGAAGTGCGGGCCCAGGAACTTGTAGGCCGAGCACGCGTAGAAATCGGCACCGATCGCCTCAATGTCGATGGGAGCGTGCGCGGTGAGGTGAACGCCGTCGACGAAGAAGAGGGCACCGGCCGCATGAGCCGCTTCACCGATTGCGCGGAGGTCGGGGCGGGTTCCCAGGACGTTCGACGCCGCCGTCACCGACACCACTCGAGTGTTGTTGGTGATCGCATCGGTCACCTTTGCGACTGGTAGCTCACCGGTAGATGGATCGAAGCGGGCCCAGGCAACCTCGGCGCCACTGCGCTCGGCGTAGGTGACCCACGGTCGGACGTTCGCATCGTGATCGAGATCGGTGACGACGATGCGATCCCCCGGACCCCAGTCGGCTGCAAGAGTGCGCGCCACCATGAATGTCGCCTCGGTCATGCTCCGCGAGAAAACGACCCCGGATGGATCGCAGGCAAGCAGATCGGACACCGCCACGCGCGCGGCTTGCACAATCGCTTCGGCATTGCGCTCGGATTCGGTGACCACCCCGCGGTTGGAGAGCGGCGCGGTCATGGCCGCGCGCATCGCATCGGCGACGAAGTCTGGCGTCTGGGTGCCTCCCGGGCCGTCGAAGAACGCTACGCCGGACGAAAGAGCGGGGACTCGCGCGCGCAGTCGTTCAACGTCGAAAGCGCTCACACGTCCCACCAGACGGTCGCGACCTCACGGGGCTTAGCGTCCTGCTGCTCCAGCAACGCAGCCGCGACTTCGGCATCGCGATCCTCGGTCAAGCACAACCGGATCCGTGTGAAGCGGATTCGATCATCCTCGGACATTTCCACTCGCTTGCCCCACGTCTCGTCGATCCACTTATCGATGTGGGCGTCGAAACCCATAGCTCGAGCAATTTCGGCGAGTTGGTCACCCGTGGGTCTGGTTGGTCGATCGAGATCCCAGAACTTCTTCCACAGCTCGTTCATATTCGTCATTGGATGAGACATCGGAACCTCAAGCACCACGCGACTCGTAGCGTGATCGTTCAGTGCTTGTAGGAAAGGAACGATGGTCGCGACGTTGTAGGCAACGTGATGGCACACCACCACGTCAGCCATCGGGACGTCATCGGCAACATCCGGCCAGTCGCCAAGAAACTCCCGATGATCCACCCCACGCTCGGTCGCAGCCTGCGCGTACGCATCGAGCATGCCCTGCTGATGATCGACCGCCATCACCGTTCCCGCCGGTGGAACGAGCCCGAAGGACGCCCGGCCGCCGCCGGAGCCGATGTCCAGCACGCTGCCTCCATCGGGCAGCGCCTCACGGGCGCGTTGGTGCGACAGCGAGTCCGTAACCTCACCCTCGACCGTGAACATCGCCACCGGATGAGACCACGGCGGCTCCGTCGCCTGATCGAGGATGTGCTGGGGAATCGCCCAGGACTCAAGGTCGGCCTTCCATTGATCGGCGAGAACGGACACGTCGGCGGGATCAGTTGTCATGGGAACGACGCTAGCCCAGCAGAGCCGTCGACGTAGCGTCGGCAACTGCGGAGCCTTGGCACGACTAGCCTGGTGGGGTGTCCATGACCGCCCCCGAGGATCGCGCGCCATTAGTCACCCTCATCGGTGGTCCGCGTGGAGCACTCGAAAGCATCCTGCCGCCGGTGGTCTTCGTTGCGGTGTACGTCGGACTGTCGAATAGCAATCCAGACGCACTGACCTGGGCGATCGTCGCGTCCCTCATCCTCGCGGTGATCTTTGGCGTGTGGCGGCTACTTGAGCGGAAACGGCCTACCCGGGTGGTCGGCGCGATCCTGGTGGTAGCGCTCGGCGCGTACGTCGCCGCCCGCACCGGCAGCGCAGCCGCCTTCTTTTGGCCACGGGTGCTGTTGAACGTGCTCTCGGCGCTTGCCTTCGTGATTGGCAACTTCGTGCGCTGGCCGCTGCTCGGCGTGATCGTTGGCCCGATCGTCGGAACCGGTATGCGCTGGCGCAAGGACCCCGTCCTCGTCCGCGCCTACTCACGCGGGTCGTGGCTGTGGGTGCTGCTGAATCTCGTTCGCGCCGCTGTGCTCTTCCCACTCATCGCCAGTGACGCCCTCTGGGGCCTGGCGGCATCAGGCGCCTTCTTCTACCTGCTCGTCATCGGAACCGTCTTGGGCTCCTGGGTCATCGTCAAGCGGGCCATTCCGCCTGACCACCCCGGCATCCGGCACCCGGTCACCGAATCATCAGGCACCCAAACGCCAGACG
>CAJXUJ010000214.1 GCA_913061025.1 uncultured Actinomycetes bacterium
AAGCCGGCCATCCAGTTCGTGGTCGAAGAGGCCGTTGCCGCGGGGCTCGACGACGTCCTGTTCATCACCAGCCGCGGTAAGCGGGCGCTCGAAGATCACTTCGATCGGAACACCGAGCTTGAGGTCGCACTGGCCGAGAAGAACGACACCGATCGTCTTGCTCTCACTCAGGAGTCCACGGACCTCGCGCAGATTCACTACGTCCGCCAGGGACAGGCTCTTGGTCTCGGTCACGCGGTGCTCATGGCCGAGAACCATGTCGGGGATCAACCCTTTGCGGTCCTGCTCGGCGATGATCTGATCGACGAACGCGACCCGATCCTTCCGCGAATGATCGAGGTGCGAGAACATTTCGGCGGCTCGGTCATCTGCTTGATGCGAGTGCCGCGTGAGGACATTTCGCTTTATGGATGCGTGGCCGTCGAAAAGACCAACGACGACGACGTCTTCACCGTCACCGACCTGGTCGAGAAGCCTGCCGTCGAGGACGCGCCCAGCGACTACGCGATCATCGGGCGTTACGTTCTCGATCCCGCCGTCTTCGAGGTCTTGCACCGAACCAAGCCCGGTCGCGGCGGCGAGATTCAACTCACCGACGCGCTCGTGGAGCTCGCGAAAATGCCAACCTCCGATGGTGGCGGCGTGCGCGGTGTGGTGTTCGACGGCCGGCGCTATGACACCGGTGACAAACTCAGCTATCTGAAAGCCGTCATCCAGTTGGCGACGGAGCGGCCGGATATCGGGCCCGATCTTCGCGAGTGGATCTCCTCGCAGGAGTTCTAGTCATGCCCTGGCGTCCGGAAGTCGCACCCACCCTCACCGAGGGTGATGTTCGACTCCGGCCGCTGCGCACCAACGACGCGAATCGCTGGCACGAGGTTCGTCGTCGTAATCAGGCCTGGCTCGGGCCGTGGGATGCGACGGTCCCGGAAGAAGGGGTCCGCGCCGGGGAGGTGCCGCCTTCCTTCACCGTTATGACACGCCGCCTTCGGGCGGAAGCGCGCGCCGGACGCGTTATTCCCTGGGCCACCGAGTTTCGCGGGCGGCTTGTCGGACAGGTCACCATGGGTGGCATCGCGTATGGATCACTACGCAGCGCATACATCGGCTACTGGATCGATCAGGAGTTCGCCGGCCGGGGCATCACCTCTCTCGCGGTCGGCATGGCTACGGACTACGCGTTCGACGTCATGAGACTTCACCGGATGGAACTGAATATTCGACCGGAGAACACCGCCTCGCGGGCTGTTGCCGAAAAATTGGGTTTTCGCGTCGAGGGATTCCGAGAGAAGTACCTGCACATAGACGGGGACTGGCGCGACCACGTCACCTACGTCCTCTTCGCGGGGGACGTCCCCGGCGGGGTGGTGGCGCGGCTACGCGAAGCCGTGCAGAACGAAACCCAGCATCCGAGCGCCTAGCACATAGGTGCGACACGCGCGAGAGTGCGAAAGCGAACCTCCCGCAACAAACCGCCCATAACGCCTAGCGTGTGCGTTTGTGACGGGCTTGATCTACGTAGTGATCATCGCCTTGTGGGCTGCCGTCCTCATCCCGATCTGGCTGCGTCGGCACGACCAGATCAGCGAGGTCCGCTCGACGGCCCGGTTCTCCTCCGCGATGAAGTCCCTCGGCAAGGGTGAATCCAAGGGTCGGCAGGGCCGGACCCGCGCCTACTCGCCCGCGCAGGAGCTCGCTGCCAAGCGCCGGGCGATCATCATGGGAGTCCTCAGCGCTGCGCTGGCACTCACCCTGGTCCTCGCCATCGCGAATCTCGTCCCGCGCTGGGCGCCGATCATCCTGGCGGTCTTGGTCCTCGCCTACGTGATCGCCGCGGGTATGACCTCCTCGCAGCGTTCGGCTGGCCGTGAGGTTCGCGAGACCCGCCGCGAGAAGGTCTCCTACGACGCCCAGGACGACTACGACGACTTCGAGGATGACGATTACCGCGAGATCGCTTACACCGATCGCGTTGCCGAAGTCGCATACCCGCGGACACGTGGTGTTCGGCCGCCGAGCAAGCGCAGCCGTGATGCCCAGGTTGCTGCAGCGATGGACGATTTCCTCGAGTGGGATCCGTGGGATGGGGAACAAGAAGAAGACGGTTGGTCTGCCGTTCCCACCACACTTCCCACCTACGTGAATGCTCCTCGGGCCACCCGGGTGCGTCGACCCATCGAGCGGGACCGCGATTGGTCCGGGGAAGCGATGGTCGAGGCCGCCCGCACCATGCGCCGTCCTCGCATCACGGTGGATGACCTCGACGACGACAAATATGAACTCAGCCCTCGGCCACAGGCACCGGCGGTGGAATCGGGTGACGACACCACCGAACTTCCCGCGGTCGGTTACTAGGCTGCTAGCCTTACCCCTCGCTTGGGGCTGTGGCGCAGTTGGTAGCGCGTCTCGTTCGCAATGAGAAGG
>CAJXUJ010000215.1 GCA_913061025.1 uncultured Actinomycetes bacterium
GACGCCCAAGTTGTGTTGCTCGACTCACCAGCGTTGGCGCAGGCGCGTGCGATCTACGGGCTTGCCTCACCGTTCCTGTCGGTGATCCTGCTACTGACGGCAGCCTTGTTCACGCTGTCGGTGTTGCTCGCTACCCGACGAGCCCGCACCACGGTCGCGGTCGGTATCACGGTGGCCGCGTGGTCCGTGATCCTGAACTTCGCCCTCGGTCAAGCGGAGACTGGAGTGAGTAACGCATTCAAGGGAACACTCTTCGAGGGTGCCGCTACCGCCTTCTATAACCAACTGCTGACGTATCTCCTGCTTGCGGTTCAGGGACTGTTGGTACTCGGCGTTGTGGTGATCGTGGTCGGTTGGTTCTGCGGCTCCACACAACTGGCACTGACGGTGCGGGGTTCGATCGACAAGGGACTCGTGGAGATCGGTCAACGTTTGCCGCAGGGGCTCTCGGTTATCGGCCGTCCGATGCGTGAATACGCACCGTTCGTCCGCTGGGGTCTCTTGGTGATCTGGTTGGTCGCCGTGTTCGGGTTCGGAACGGTCACCCTCGAGCGCACACTCGGGTGGACGGCGTTGATCATCGGGGTTCTCACCCTCGCGCAGATCGTGATGCACGCGCCACACGACGACGCTCCGGAGCACAGGCCTACCGAGGCTCCCTCACTCAACAAGGGCTAGCGCTAACGGGGCGTCAGTAGCGTCACTTGTCTCGTGCTGCCCACCAGGCGTTGAGTGCTTCGATGGCGGTTTCCTGATCCATCGGGCCGCGGTCCAATCGCAGTCCGAGCAGGAAGTTGTACGCCTCGCCCACCACCGGACCGGGCGGGATGTCGAGGATCTCCATGATCTGCTTGCCGTCGAGGTCGGGGCGGATCGCCGCGAGTTCCTCTTCTTCGGACAGCCGCTCGATGCGCTTCTCGAGATCTTCATAGGCGCGCTGTAATGCCATGGCCCGCTTGCGATTACGGGTAGTGCTGTCCGCGCGGGTGAGCTTGTGCAGTCGCACGAGTTGGTCACCCGCATCGCGCACGTATCGACGCACGGCGGCGTCGGTCCATTCACCGGTGCCGTATCCGTGGAACCGCAGATGAAGTTCGACGAGAAGTGCGACGTCGTCGGTGAGGTCCTTCGGGAAACGCAGTGCCTGCATGCGCTTCTTGGTCATGCGCGCACCCACCACCTCGTGATGGTGGAAGCTCACCTTGCCGCCGTCTTCGAACTTTCGGGTCTTGGGTTTTCCGATGTCGTGGAGCAATGCTGCAAGGCGGAGCGTCAGATCAGGTTCGCAGGTCGGCTCGTGCACACGTTCCAAAGCGATTGCCTGTTCCAGCACCGTCAGCGTGTGCTCGTAGACGTCCTTGTGGTGATGATGTTCGTCGGCTTCGAGCCGCAGCAGCGGCAGCTCCGGCAGCACGTACTCCGCGATGCCGGTGTCCACCAGCAGCGTTAAACCCACGCGCGGGTGATCACTCATCACGATCTTCGTCAGTTCCTCGCGTACGCGTTCTGCGGAAACGATCGAGATGCGTTCGGCCTGCTCGCTCATCGCGGTGACGACGTCGTCGTTCACCGTGAAGTCCAACTGCGCTGCGAAACGAGCCGCACGCATCATGCGGAGTGGATCGTCGTCGAAAGACTGCTCCGCGGTGCCGGGTGTTCGGATGTGACCGGCGGCGAGATCGGTCAATCCGTCGAACAGATCGACGAACTCCATCGACGGAAGCGTCATCGCCATCGCGTTGATCGTGAAGTCGCGGCGCCCGAGATCGTCGGCAAGGTCGGTGCCGAAGGCCACCTCGGGTTTGCGGGAGGCAGGGTCGTACGCCTCGGTTCGATACGTGGTGATTTCGACTTCGCGGCCATCGATTCGAGCGCCGACCGTTCCGAATCGGATTCCCACGTCCCAAACAGCCTCGGCCCACCCTTCGAGGAGGGCGAGCACCTGCTCGGGGTGGGCGTTCGTGGTGAAGTCCAGGTCGGTGCCCTTGTGGAGGCGGCCGAGCAGGGCGTCGCGGACGGGACCGCCAACCAGGGCGATCTCGAAGCCCGCGTCACCGAATCGCTCACCGATCCTCTGCAGCGGCCCGGCCACCGGGGCCAGGGAGGAAACAGCCTGCTTGCGCAGCGCCTGGACCTCCGCGGGGGTCACCGGGGAGACGGGGGAAGGGGGGCGGGCATCGGACACGACGCACAAGGCTAACCGGCTGCGCGGTTTATCCTCGCTCCATGGCCCGCCGAGCAGTCGAAGAGACCTCTGCGGGGGGTCTCGTGGTGGACGACCAGCGCCGCGCCGCGGTGATCGGGCGACTGAATGCGCGAGGGGACATGCTGTGGTCCTTCCCCAAAGGGCACCTCGAGGAGGGTGAGACCTACGAGGACGCTGCGGTTCGGGAGGTCAGCGAGGAAACCGGCAT
>CAJXUJ010000216.1 GCA_913061025.1 uncultured Actinomycetes bacterium
TGAGTTCCGCGAGAAGCGACATGTCGTTTCCTTTGCTTTCCGGGCCGACGGCGGTCTCCGTCGGTCTGGGGTCTTGGGTGGTTATTCAGTTGTGTGCGAAAGCCTGGGTCCCAAGCGTCTGGGCCTCAGTGTTCCGCGTGCAGCGCACTCCCGATGTAGACGGCAGCGAGCAGCGTGAAGATGTAGGCCTGTAGAGCCTGAATGAACGCCTCGAATCCGGTCAGCGCGACGGTGACGGCAAACGATGCCACCGAGCCAACGATGCCGATGACGCTCGCGCTGATGAGGTAGAAAGCCGCGATGCTGAAGGTCGCAAGAAGCAGGTGACCGGCGAACATGTTGGCGAAAAGACGAACAGCGTGGGTGAACGGTCGAACGAGGATGTTGGAGATCAACTCGATCGGCGCCAGGAGGATGTACATGGGCTTGGGAACGCCCGGAGGGAACATCATGTTCGTGAAGAACTTGATCGGCCCCTGCTTGATCATTCCGACGGGAACCCAGGTGAAGTAAACGATCAGGGCGAAAGCCACCGGGATTGCGAAAATCGACGTGGCCGGCAACTGCGCTCCGGGCAGGATCCCGAAGAAGTTCAAGATCCACACGAAGAAGAAGAAGCTGAACAGGAACGGGACGAATTTCTCTCCGCCGTGGCCGATCGTTTCCTTGGCGATGCCGTCGCGAATGAAGACGTAGCCCACTTCGCCGACGTTCTGAGCACCACGGGGAACCAACTTGGGCTTACGGAAGGCGTACGAGAAGAAACCGACGATGACGACGACGCCCAGCAGCAAGAGAACGGTCACCTTGGAGAAACCGAACTCCAAGGAGGCAAGTTGCAGCGTGAAGATGTCTTCGAATAGGAAGATTTCGGCTCCCGGGGCGGGAAATCCGCAACCGGACATCAGGTGGCAGTCGAGCCCGCCCGCTGCGGGAACGCCTGCGGAGACAACCTCAGCGAACACCCAGGCCCTCCATCACGCTTGATCCTTCCCATCGGTTCCAACGTTTCCCGGCGTTCGGTGCTGGGCACCTCGCCCCTCGCGTACCGCGTCCTCTCGGGCGAGCCCGGTGAAGATCAGGTAGTACGACAGGCCTAGCCCGATGAAGGCACCGATGGCGATGAGCGCCGGTCGGTTCCCCCACCACAGGGAGATCAGCCAGCCGAGTCCGGCGTACAGCACGATGCCGGCGATCAAACGACTGGAGATCGTCCACGCGGCGTTGTCCATTGCCGGGGAAGAGGGCGCACCTTGCGGTGTGGACGACGACGGGGTCGAACGCTGACGCGCACGGTACCAGGGTTGGTGAGTACTCACGACCCGGCCTCCGGGTCGACGTACAGGACCTTCGTGCGCGCGAAGACCCAGACCTCCGCGATCGTCCAAGCGATGGTGCAGGCGACGATCGTTCCCGCGAAAACCCTTGTGTTGAAAAGGGTTGTTTCGGCAAAGGCAATGATGAGTACGAACAGGATCCCGATCTTGACCAGGTAGATCGTCAGGGCCACGGTCATCGCCATCTGGGGGTTGCTGCGCAGCACTGAACCGAGGACGAACTGCCCCACGCTGAAGAATGCGATAACCAAGAGTGTGGCGAAGATCCCACCAATGGCTCCCGGACCGCCGAACGCAGCCGTCCCGATGGCGATTCCTATCGCCCCCACGAGTGCGGTGACCAGTCCAGCGCGCTTGAGAATCAGGGCATCGACGCTCGGGGATCCGGCGGAGGCACTCTGCGGTGCGCTGGCGTCGTTGGTCATAGTCAGTGGTTGATCATCAGCCGAAAGGGTGGGCCAGTCGGTGCGCTGACGTTATCGCACTGTTGCCGGCGATTCATCTTGAAGGCCGCCAGTACACAGGCTGATTCGACGTGCGGTTGGTCACGTCGGGCGGAACTACCCCGCGGAAGAATTGCGGTCCGAGACCCCTGGCAGCCGACGGACGTCGGCAGAGCCGGCCTCGGCCTGAGCAGCACCCGGCCGGCGGACCAGCCACACGAGAGCACCGAGGCCGATCAAGAAGCCACCCGCGGCGTACGGCCATGGAACAAAAGCAATCGCGACCGCGGTACCAGCCACCAGACCGGTCCATGCGTACATCAGCAACACGGCTCTGCTCTGGGAATGACCCATCTCCAGTAGCCGGTGGTGCAGGTGTTGCTTGTCTGGCGCGAACGGGTTGCGTCCTGCCCGGGTCCGACGAATCACTGCGAGGAACAAATCGACCAGCGGAATGGCCATCACTGCGATGGGTAGGGCGATCGGCAGCAACGTTGGGATCAAGGCCCCCGTGGTGAGGGCACTGGGATCCACCTGCCCGGAGAGCGTGATCGTCCCTGCGGCCAGGAGAAGTCCGAGCAGCATCGATCCGGTGTCACCCATGAAGATCCTGGCCGGGGTGTAGTTGTGCG
>CAJXUJ010000217.1 GCA_913061025.1 uncultured Actinomycetes bacterium
CCTGCCGTAAAGACCAAGCTGCCCGCCCTCGCTGCCAGCGTGGCCCTCGGGATCGGATGCCTCGTGGCGGGCGCGACGCCTGCCGCGGCGGCGCCAGGTGATGTGACGCCCTACCTCGTGGGCAACGGGGCTATGCCCGTGGACATCGCCACTGCTCCTGACGGCACGATGTGGACCGCCAACGAAGGAGCCAATTCGATTTCCCGAGTGACGACGGATGGGCAAATCACGTCGTTCCCGGTTCCGGGTGTTGGGCCTAACTCTCTGGCGTTTTCTTGGGATGACGTTTATGGCCTGTGGTTCACCTACTCGGGGACGTCGGCGGTAGGACGCATGGACACGAGGAATGGAAGTGTTCAGAATTTCCCGACCGGAGTGCCCAACGGGCGTGGAAACGGAAGCGACATCGCGTGGGGTTACGACGGTCGGCTGTGGTTCACCATGCCCGACGCGCAACTCATCGGTGCCATAAGCACCTCGGGCGACTTGGACAGGTATTCAGGTGTTGGCGCGGCGGAGTCGATTACTCGTGGCCCCGTGCGAAGTGGACAGATGTATTTCAGCTCAGGAGTACCTAGTCTGGGAACTATTTCATCCACGGGAAGACGAGGGATGGTACCGCTTCCACGTGCTACGTCGACCGGCCCGATACATAACGCCGAGGGCAACGTCTGGTTCGAGATGACCGATGCTCAGGGTCGAGTCAAGCTGGGGAAATCAACTCGTACGGGGATCGTCGAGTTTGATGTTCCGCAAATCGCCAACGTGGATCAGATAGCAACTGGTCCGGACGAGTCCGTGTACGTCACGGACACTGCTAGCCAGCGCATCGTTCACGTCACCGCCGATGGTGCGGTTGCGGCGGTCTTCAATTCGGGAGCCGATGCACACTCGTCGACACTGGGTGAGGATGGGAATCTGTGGGTGGCTGCCGGGACGAGCAGCACACCAGGGCAGATCCGCCGGATCCTGGCCGGCATCGTTCCGACGTTGGTCCTCAACTCCTTCCCCTTCACCACGCCTTCGACTGGACTTTCCTCGGGGTCTCGAGTGTTGGCCAATAAGGGCGTCTGGAAGTACGAACCGTCCAGCTACGCTTACCAGTGGCAGGCATGCGCCGATCAGGCGGGAACAACCTGCGTTGACATCCCCGCTGCTACCGGACCGTCCTACATCGTGGCTGACTCGGATGTTGGTAAGTACATTCGCTTTGGGGTTACCGCAACGAACCTGAACGGTGCTTCAAACCCGGCCTATAGCAGGCCAGCGGCCACCGACGGTGCCGCGGGCAGCAATGCGGCAGGACTGTCCAAGGTGGCCTCCATTGGGGGCGAGTACACCATGCAGCTGCGTGCCCCGAGCAAGCAAAAGCGCAACAAGCGCAAGTACTACACCGTTACCTTCTCTGCGGAAGATACCGAGGGCACGGTCACATTTGAGTTCCGTAAAGGCAATCGCACGAAGACAAAGACCGTCACGATCTCTGATGACCAAGCTTCTTACCGGTGGAAGCCCCCGCGTAAGTGGCGCAAGGGGTACACAACGGTCACAGCTACGTTCCAGCCAAGCTCGGGGGAAAGTGAACTGACTGCCGCGGTCGTGGGCAGCCGGGTACGTATCCGATAGGTGCGGAAGTCGAGCGGTGAGGGAAAAAGACGCTCGCTGCGCAGCGGGCGACTGTCAGTCGAAGGGTTATTGGTTCGACTCCAGGTCGAAGAGCAGGTGCTCGGGTAGGTTCGTCGTAGTCCGCTGTTGCTCTACTGGAAGGTGATGCGATGGCATCCCACCGCTTTTTCTCCGACGAGGGCTTCGAGTTCATGGCCCTGCTAGCCCTGGGAAGCACTGCTTACCGCCTCGCGGAGGCTGGCGAGGTCTACGTCACCTGCGACGCCATCACCGACGGTGATCCTGACTCGTGGTTCGACCAATGGATGGCCACAGCCGACCGAGTACGTCGAATCGCGGAGGCTGCAGATGAGCGCGGTGACCACGCAAGTGCAAGAGACGCATTCCTGCGCTCCGCTAACTACACAGCAACGGCCTTCTTCTACGTGCTCGCGACCCAGGACCCGAGCCGGTCCCTGCACACGTGGCGCAGTCATCGCCGGGACTTCGACCGCGCGATGAAGCTCTGGCCCACACCGGTGGAGCACATCGAGATCCCCTACGAAGACACCCATCTACACGGTTACTTCTGGTCCGCCGGGGAGGGTCCACGACCCACGATCATCCTCAACAACGGATCCGATGGACCCGTGACCGACATGTTGATGATGGGTGCTCAAGATGCCGTGGCCCGCGGCTGGAATGCGATGACGTTCGACGGACCCGGTCAGGGGTATGCGCTGTATGAGCAGGGCATGTACTTCCGGTACGACTGGGAG
>CAJXUJ010000218.1 GCA_913061025.1 uncultured Actinomycetes bacterium
AGCCCGTGCTCACCGTCGATCGATGGATCCGCGCCTGCACACCGGCACCGGGTGCGTGGACGGTGATCGATGGCGAGCGGCTTCGCGTGGGTGTTCCCGAAGCCGTGGAGGTCGATGTGTCGGCCCAGCCCGGTCGGATCGAGGTTTCCAAATCCAGTGTGCAGATCGGCTGCGACGGGGGATACCTGGTCCTCGGTGATGTTCAACCGAAGGGCAAGAAGGCGATGCCGGCGCGCGACTGGGCCCGCGGCTTTCGCGGCGATCTAACCGCGATCTCACTGCAGTCGAGTCAGGCCGATCGATGATCGATCCCGCCCGTCGTGCCGCATTAGAACTACTGATCTCGGTGCGCCGCGACGACGCCTACGCGAACTTGCTGTGGCCGCGGTTGCTGGAACGCTTCGACCTCAACGGCCGTGACGCTGCGTTCGCCACCGATCTTGCCTACGGCACATTGCGGTGGCAGGGCTTCTACGACGCAGTCGCCTCGCGCTGTTCGAGTCGCCCGTGGTCCGACGTCGATCCCGATATCGCCGATGTCATCCGGCTGGGCATCCACCAATTGCTGTCCATGCGCGTTCCCGATCACGCGGCGGTGGATTCCTCGTGCGAACTCGCCCGATCGATGGACATCACCGATTCCGGGCGCATCGGTTTCATCAACGGAGTGCTCCGTTCGGTGTCGAAGAAGGATCGCGCCGAATGGGAAAGCGTTGTGGGGGAAAGCGTGATGGACGGTGCAAACGGTGACGCGGTAGTTGCCGCCGTTACGTCGCACCCGCGTTGGATCACCGAGGCGTTGCACGAGTCGCTGTCGCTGCACCAGGGCACCGACATCAGTACCGAGGCGCTGCGCGGCGCCCTCCTGGCCAACAACCAGCCCTCACGGCCGATGCTCGCGTTCGTGAACGACGAGTTCGAGAAGACGAATAACGACGACGCAAGCATCGGCTTGACCCCCGGCCGCTGGAGTGCGCGCGCGGCGAGTGTCGATTCCGGTCAACCCGGAGACGTCCCCGCAGTGCGCGAAGGACGAGCCATCGTGCAAGACGAGGGGAGTCAACTCGTGGTCCAAGCTCTACTCGATGCGCCGGTGGATCCTCCGGAGTCGGCCTGGCTAGACATGTGCGCTGGCCCCGGTGGCAAGGCGGCGGTGATGGCCGCACAGGCGAAGTCTCGCGGGGTGGAGTTCCTCGCCGTGGAACTGCACCAACACCGCGCCGATCTGATTGCATCGTTGCTCGGATCGGACTCGCGGGCCACAGTGATGACCGCCGATGCGCGGGATCGACCGTGGGGAAGCTTGTTTTTCGATCGGGTTCTGCTCGATGCGCCCTGCACCGGACTCGGTGCGCTTCGTCGTCGTCCCGAAGCCCGCTGGCGGCGCAGCTCGAAAGACGTCCCGGAACTCACCGCCCTGCAACGTCAATTGCTCGACGTCGGATTGTCATCGCTACGCAGCGGGGGAGTGCTCGGCTACGTGACCTGCTCACCGGTCCTGGCGGAGACGGTGGACGTTGTCGAGGAGGTACTCCTTCGACACGACGATGTTGACGTCATCGATGCGCGGGAATATCTGCCTCAGGTTCCCGACCTCGGCCCCGGACCGCACGTGCAGCTGTGGCCGCACCTGCACGGAACCGACGCGATGCACCTAACGCTTATGCGCCGGAGATGACGTCCTCGGGCATGAGTCCCAGCAAAGCGTCATAGACCCCCGGTGCCCCGGCCACCAACGGACCGGCTCCCTGCGGACCGAAGTCGGCGAGGAACGGTGAGACGCGACCGCCGGCCTGCTCGATCAGGCACACCGCGGCAAGGCAGTCCCACGCGTGGATGTGGGTTTCGACGTATCCGATGTGCTTGCCAGCTGCCACGTACGCGAGGTTGATGGCACCCGAACCCGTCCGCTGATACATCCCGCCCTGCTTCAGCAGTCGCAGCATGATCTCGGCCAGGTCCTCGGGTTTGGTCTTCGGAGAACAGCCCACCCCGGTCAGTCCGTCGCTGAGTGCATTCGCCTCGCGCACGCTGATCGGCTCGCCGTTGAGGAATGCACCGCGACCGGTAGCGGCGGCGTAGAGCTCATCGGAAGCCGGGTTGAAGATGACACCGATCTCGGTGCGACCACCCGCCACGTACGCGATGGACACGCACCAGGTAGGTAGGCCCAGCAGGAACGGCTGAGTTCCGTCGATCGGATCCACGACCCAGGTTCCCGAATCAGCGTCGCCGCCGGAATACCCGTGCTCCTCGCCCATGAAGGCATCGCCGGGGAACCGCGCCAGGATTTCCGAACGGATGTGGGTCTCGGTCTCCCGATCGGCTTCGCTCACCAGATCCTGCGCGCCCTTGTGCTCCACGACCAGGGTCGCGGC
>CAJXUJ010000219.1 GCA_913061025.1 uncultured Actinomycetes bacterium
GTGGTGATCTTGCCCGAGTTGTTACGACCGCCGGTCTTGGACAGCGGGCGCAGCAACGACTTCTCGGGCTCCGATCGCGTGACCTCGACGAAGTCGGCAACACTCGAGCCGCGACGACCGGGGGTCGTGGGCTTGTACCTGCGGATTGCCATGGTGTGTCCGTTCCTTCTTTTCCGTCAGTTCACGCCGGTCAGGAGACCGGTCCTCCGAAGATGTCGATGCGATCGCCAGCGGCGACGGTGACGATGGCCCTCTTGGTAGCGGCGCGGCGTCCCCAGCCGTAGCGCGTGCGCACACGCTTGCCTTCACGGTTATTGGTGTTGACTCCGGTGACCTTCACACCGAACACCTGCTCGACAGCCAACTTGATCTGCGTCTTGTTGGCATCCGGGGCAACGATGAAGGTGTACTTGTTCTCGTCGAGCAAGCCGTAGCTCTTCTCGGAGATCACGGGCGAGATGAGCACATCCCGCGGGTCGGCGATCCTCATGCGTCAACCTCGCTCTCGGCAGCAACAGCCTTGGCTCCCTTGCCCGAGACGGGTCCGGCGACGAAAGCGTCGAAGGCTGCTTGGGTGAAGACGACGCGATCGTTGACCAGGACGTCGTAGGTATTCAGCTGGTCGGGTGCGACCACCATGACCTGAGGCAAATTCCGCAGGCTCAACCACGACGACTCCTCGTCCCGGGTGACCACCGCGAGGAAGTCATCCTCGATACCGACCGCACTAAGAGCAGCGACCGCAGCCTTCGTGGACGGGGTATCGCCCGAGGCGAACGTGGTAACCACATGGACACGACCATCGCGGGCCCGATCCGAGAGCGCGCCGCGGAGGGCAGCCGCCTTCATCTTCTTGGGGGTGCGCTGGGTGTAGTCGCGCGGTGTGGGTCCATGAACGGTGCCACCACCGGCGAACTGCGGGGCGCGGGTCGATCCCTGGCGGGCTCGACCGGTGCCCTTCTGCTTGTAGGGTTTGCGTCCGCCACCGCTGACCTCGGAGCGGGTCTTGGTGTCATGGGTGCCCTGGCGCGCGGCAGCGAGCTGAGCGACGACCACCTGGTGGATCAGCGGCACGTTGACCTGAACGTCGAAGACCTCAGCGGGAAGATCGACGGAGCCGGACTTCTTGCCAGCGGGATCGAGTACGTCGACCGATGTCATGCGCTGACCTCCTTCATGGCGTCCTTCACGGCGGTGGTGATGAGCACCAGGCCGCCCTTGGGGCCGGGAACGGCGCCCTTCAGGAGCAGCAGCCCCTTCTCGGTGTCCACACCGGCGACAGTCAGGTTCTGGGTGGTCTGCTGGTCTGAGCCCATGCGGCCGGCCATGCGCAGACCCTTGAACACGCGACCCGGGGTGGCGCAGCCACCGATCGATCCGGGCGAACGGTGCTTGCGCTGCACACCGTGCGAGGCGCGCAAACCGTGGAATCCGTGACGCTTCATAACGCCCGCGAAACCCTTGCCCTTGGTGGTGCCGGTGACGTCCACGCGCTGGCCAGCTTCGAAGGTGTCGGCGCCGAGTTCTTGCCCGAGGGTGTACTCGGAGGCATCCTCGGTGCGCAGTTCCACGAGATGGCGACGCGGCGTGACGCCGGCCTTGGCAAAGTGGCCGGTCATCGGCTTGTTCACCTTGCGCGGGTCGATGGCGCCAAAGCCCAACTGCACGGCGTTGTAGCCGTCGGTTTCGGGGGTGCGCACCTGGGTGACGACGCACGGACCGACTTTGACCACCGTTACGGGGATCACGCGGTTGTTCTCGTCCCAGATCTGCGTCATGCCGAGCTTGGAGCCCAACACACCCTTGATCGTCCTAGACATGACTCGTCCCCTACAGCTTGATCTCGATGTCGACGCCCGCCGGCAGGTCGAGGCGCATCAGCGAATCGACGGTCTTCGGCGTGGGGTCGAGGATGTCGATAAGGCGCTTGTGCGTGCGCATCTCGAAGTGCTCGCGGCTGTCCTTGTACTTATGCGGTGACCGAATGACGCAGTACACGTTTTTCTCGGTGGGCAGCGGGACCGGTCCGGCCACCTGAGCACCGGTACGGGTAACCGTCTCGACGATCTTCTTCGCCGAGGAGTCGATCACCTCGTGGTCATAGGCCTTGAGCCTGATGCGGATCTTCTGTGCCGCCATGGTGGCTTGCCGTCCTTCTTCTCGTTCGTGCGTCAGTGGTTCTTGCAGTCTTGCTGGTCGTGCGGGTGCTGTGTCTCGTGGTGGGCGGTGGGTCTCACCGCCCACCACGAAGCAGCGGGGGGACCTACTTCAGGATCTTGGTGACGCGACCGGCACCAACGGTGCGGCCACCTTCACGGATCGCGAAGCGCAGACCCTCGTCCATGGCGACGG
>CAJXUJ010000220.1 GCA_913061025.1 uncultured Actinomycetes bacterium
GTCTTGGGGTTCGGCATGAGGCCGCGCGGACCGAGGACCTTGCCCAGCGTGCCGACCTTGCCCATCATGTCCGGGGTTGCCACCACGGCATCGAAGTCCGTCCAGCCACCCTTGACCTTCTCGAGCATGTCGTCCGAGCCGACGTAGTCGGCACCGGCCTCACGGGCCTCGTCGGCCTTCTCGCCACCGGCGAACACCAAGACGCGGGCGGTCTTGCCCGTTCCGTGTGGGAGGTTGACGGTGCCGCGGACCATCTGATCGGCCTTGCGCGGATCAACACCAAGACGCATCGAGACGTCGACGGTCGGATCGAACTTGGTGGCGACCGTGTCCTTGATGATCTTGATCGCACCCATCGGGCTGTAGACCTTGTCGGCCTCGATCTTCTCGAGGGCCTGCTGATATGCCTTGCTGCGCTTCATAACTGCTCTCCTATTCGGCAGGTGTGGTTAGCGAGCCGCGCTGGCTCTCCCACGGTTTCGTTTAGCTATTCGATTGTGTGGCGTGCGACCTAGGAATGCGACCTAGGAAACGGTGATGCCCATCTGACGAGCGGTGCCCTCGATGATGCGCATCGCGGCCTCGACGTCGTTGGCGTTCAGGTCGGGCATCTTGGTCTCGGCGATCTCGCGGACCTGGTCCTTGGTGATCGAGCCGGCCTTGACGGTGTGCGGAGTACCCGAACCCTTGGGGATACCCGCAGCCTTCAGGATCAGCTTGGCCGCCGGTGGGGTCTTCAGCACGAAATCGAAGGACCGGTCCTCGTAGACGGTGATCTCCACCGGGATGACCTGTCCGCGCTTGTCCTCCGTCGCGGCGTTGTACGCCTTGCAGAAGTCCATGATGTTGACGCCATGCTGGCCGAGGGCCGGGCCCACGGGCGGGGCTGGGTTCGCTTGGCCCGCCTCGATCTGCAACTTGATGAGGCCTTCGACCTTCTTCTTCGGTGCCATGTTCTCTCTTCGCTTCCTTCAGGGCCGGCGGGCGCCGGCCGCAATGTGCGCTCGTACGGGTCAGTTCTTGTGGATCTGATTGAAGGCCAGTTCCACGGGGGTTTCGCGGCCGAAGATCTCCACCAAACCGGTGACCTTCTGGGCTTCGATGTTGATCTCGGAGATCGTCGCGTGCAGCGTTGCGAACGGACCATCCACCACAGTGACGGAGTCTCCGACCGAGAAGTCGATCTCGACCGGGGCGACGGCTGCTGCCGCTTCCTCGGCCACACTCATCGGCCCTGACGCAGCAGCTGCCTTCTTCTCCGGGGCCGGGGCCAGGATGTTCACGACCTCATCGAGGGATAGCGGCGCCGGGCTGTGCCCGTTGCCCACGAATCCCGTGACACCGGGGGTGTGCCGAACGACGCCCCACGACTCATCGGTCAGATCCATGCGCACCAGCACGTACCCGGGGAACTTGTTGCGCTTCACCTGCTTGCGCACACCGCTCTTGATCTCGGTGACCTCTTCCATGGGGACTTCCACCTGGAAGATGTAGTCCTCCATGTTCAGGGTTGTGGTGCGGGCCTCGATGTTGCCCTTCACCTTGTTCTCGTAGCCCGAGTAGGAATGCACGACGTACCAGTCACCGGGAGCAATGCGCATCTCCGAGCGGAAGGCCTCGACGGGGTCGATCTCTTCCTCGGCCTCTACATCAGCCTCGACGGCGTCTGCGGCAGCTGCCACCTCGGCGTCGCCGGCGGCATCTGCAATCTCCTGCGCTTCCTCGACGACTTCTTCCTCGGCTTGGGCCTCGGCTTCGTCGATGAGGACGTCGTCGGCCGTCACCTCGGGCTCGCTGAATTCGGCTGCCACCGCGGCAACGTCCGCAGCGTCGGCGTCTTCGGCAGCGTGGCCGGCAACCGCGAATGGGTCAGCGGCGGGTGAGTCCTGGTCGGACACGGCGGAATCTCCTCGGTTCGTTTCTGGATCGTGGGGTCGGATGCGGGGGAAGTGGGTCTTGCGGCTAGCCGAAGACGAACAGCACTCCCTGGGTGAAGACGTAGTCGAACAAGGCAATGATTCCCGCCATCACCAGCACGAAGAACAGCACCACCGTGGTGTAGGCGATGAGTTCCTTGCGGGTCGGCCAGATGACCTTGCGAAGTTCAGCAATCACCTGGCGGATGAACAGCGCCAGGCGCGCGAAGGGGCCGCGCTCGGGCGCAGCAGACCCGCCACCGGGTTGCTGACGCTCCTCGACGTCTGCCATCGCCTTGCCTTTCGTTCGCTTTCGACTGTTCGGCTGTCCGCCGATCAGCAGGGCCGAAGGGACTTGAACCCCCAACCGCCGGTTTTGGAGACCGGTGCTCTACCAATTGAGCTACAGCCCTCGGTCGGGCCACGACGA
>CAJXUJ010000221.1 GCA_913061025.1 uncultured Actinomycetes bacterium
GTCAGGTGGACGGCACTGTGGAATACGGAGCCCGCCTAGTCCAGGCCCACCGATAGAGTCCGGCTTCATGCAGAAGGTGCTCATCGCTAATCGCGGCGAGATCGCGGTCCGAGTCATCCGAGCGTGCAGGGACGAGGGCCTCACCTCAGTCGCCGTCTACGCCGACCCCGATCGCGACGCCATGCACGTACAGATGGCCGATGAAGCCTTTGCCCTCGGCGGCGAGACCGCAGCAGAGACCTACCTCGACATCGCCAAGGTGGTCGATGCCGCCAAGCAGGCCGGCGCTGACTCCATCCACCCCGGCTACGGATTTCTTTCGGAGAACGCCGACTTCGCTCAAGCAGTCATCGACGCCGGACTGACCTGGATCGGGCCGCCTCCGCAGGCTATTCGCGATCTCGGTGACAAGGTCTCCGCCCGGCACATCGCCCAGCGCGCCGGCGCACCGCAGGTTCCCGGAACACCGGATCCGGTCAACGGTGCCGACGAGGTCGTCGCGTTCGCCAAGGAGCACGGTCTCCCGGTGGCCATCAAGGCCGCCTTCGGTGGCGGTGGCCGCGGCCTGAAGGTTGCCCGCACCCTCGAAGAAATCCCCGAGCTCTACGACTCCGCCGTTCGTGAAGCGGTCGCCGCGTTCGGTCGCGGCGAATGCTTCGTCGAGCGCTACCTCGACCGCCCCCGGCACGTCGAAACCCAGGTCCTCGCCGACCAGCACGGCAACGCGATCGTGGTCTCCACCCGTGACTGCTCGCTGCAGCGCCGGCACCAGAAGCTCGTCGAGGAAGCCCCGGCACCCTTCTTGACCCCCGAGCAGATGGAATCGCTCTACGCCGCCAGCAAAGCGATCGTCAAGGAAGCCGGCTACTACGGCGCCGGAACCTGCGAGTTCCTCGTTGGCGAGGACGGCGTTATCTCCTTCCTCGAGGTGAACACCCGTCTGCAGGTCGAGCACCCGGTCAGCGAAGAAGTGACCGGCATCGACCTGGTCCGCGAGCAGTTCCGCATCGCCCGCGGCGAGACCATTCAGACCGAAGATCCCGAGGTTCGCGGCCACTCCATCGAGTTCCGTATCAACGGTGAAGACCCCGGCCGCGGCTTCCTGCCAGCCCCCGGTTCCCTGGTCACATGGAAGATGCCCAGCGGACCGGGTGTCCGCGTGGACGCGGGCTTCCGCGCCGGCGACGTGATCGGCGGCAACTTCGACTCACTCCTGGCCAAGCTCATCGTCACCGGCAAGGACCGCACCGAGGCCCTGCAGCGCGCCCGCCGCGCGCTCGCCGAATTCGAGGTCGAGGGCATCGCCACCGCACTCACCTTCCACCGCGTGGTGGTCGACGAAGACGACTTCGCCCCCGCCGATGGCAGTGCCTTCCGCGTCCACACCCGCTGGATCGAGACCGAATTCGATAACCAAATCCCGGCCTACGACGCCACCGTCGCCGCGGAGGAAGCAGCCAGCGAGCGCGAGTCCGTAGTGGTCGAGGTCCAGGGCAAGCGGATCGAGGTCACCCTCCCCGCAGGACTTGGCTCCGCCGCTCCAAGCACCGGCCCGAAGAAGTCCGCCCCCAAGCGCCGCGGTGGTGGGAGTGCTGCAGCCGCATCGGGTGACTCAGTCGCCGCTCCGATGCAGGGCACCATCGTCAAGGTCGAGGTCGCTGAGGGAGCCCAGGTCAGCGAGGGCGACCTCATCGTGGTGCTCGAGGCGATGAAGATGGAGCAGCCGCTTACGGCCCACAAGTCCGGAACCGTCACCGGCCTCAACGCCGAGGTTGGCGCGACGGTGACCCCGGGCTCGGTCATATGTGAGCTGAAGGACTGAAGCCGAAAGCCAACCGGCCTGAGCCAGACCACAGTGTTGTGGGGTCGACGCCAACGGCAGTGACCGCAAAGTTCGGCCGCTAAGGTGACGCGTCACAGACACGCACCAATGACATCGAGGGGCAGTGCCGGTATGGGTGAGAAGTCTGCGGAGAATTCCGCCTTCGAAGCGATGGAAGCCGAACAAGACCGCGAGTATGAAGCGGCCGGAGACACGGACACGTTGGGTGACGTCGTCGACCCGACCGTTCTCGCGGTCGACAGCGAAAACGCGGGCTTGGATGACACCGACCCGACAGCCACCTCGTTGATCTGACGGTCATACGCCGTCGTTCAGCAACCGCTGCGACTGCGATCGCGGTGGGGCTCGCCCTGTTCAGCTGACGGAGCGACGTCGCAGGCCGAGTCGGGGTCTGTGGGCAGTTCGAGCACGGGGCGTGCGCTGCCCCTGGGAGGCGGTACCGGGGTACCGTGCAGGCATGCGCCGAGCACTCACCACGATCCTCGTCACCGCAGTC
>CAJXUJ010000222.1 GCA_913061025.1 uncultured Actinomycetes bacterium
CGCGAACGGCGGTGCAGGGGACCGTCTCTCCAGGATCGACCTTCCCCTTCGGTAGAGACCAGTCCTCGCGATACGGCCGGTGCACGGCGAGAAAACGCCTGCTCTCTGCCACATCATCGGAATCGAACACAACTACGCCTGCGGCGCGGATGGGTGATGCCTTGGAATCCTTGGCCATCGTCAGTCCAGCCCGAGGGCGGCTGCATGTCGCTTGGTTTTTGGCCAGCGACGCGAAAAGTCATTCTGGAATGTGCGGCCCTGGTGCCCGCACTCGGCCGCGATGATCCCGAGGGAGTAGGCCACACGACCCGGCGCGGTTTCCGCGAGGTCTCGAAGGACGTCGATCGACACGGCAGCATCTTGCCTCTCTCCAAGCGTGTCGGTGGCCCGTTCAAGTTGCTTCGCCAGCTTTGCATACTCAACTCCGAGGACCGGGGCTACCGCTTCGGCCGCATATCGGGCCTGCTTGGCCTTGATTCGTACTCGGTGCCACATCTCCTCGGGACTGTCCGGTTTCGTCTTGGCGACCGCCTGCGTTAGTCGTCTCCACGGAGTTCGAGCACAAGACCGCAGGACCGACTGGGCGGGTTCGAAGCCTTGGGGTGACACGGGGGGTTCGGCCACCAGGATCATCAGATCCTCGATGAGGAAGTCGTGCCGGTCACTCCGCAATGCTGCGAGGGCGCTGGACATGGCCGCTCGCAATCTCTGTTCGAGCGCTTGCTCTATGAAATGGCGTGTTTCATCGTCGGTAGTGAGAGACGGAAGCCGTTGTGCTTGAACTTCGGTGTCGCGAACACCACCGAGTTCGGCCGCCATCCAGGCCAGCTCGGCGCGGAGGAACTCCACCTGCTCCGGATCAAGGAGGGGCGCGAACGTCTTCAACGAGGAACGGATTCGTCGGCAGGCGACCCGCATCTGGTGAACCGCGTCGTCGTGGTGGCGTCGAACACCCAGATCGGCGAACAACAGATCGCGCACGTAACCACTGAAGATCGCCTTCAGTGCGTCCACCGCGGGGGCCTCAGGTTCGGGGTAGGGAAGCGCCGGAACATCAGGCGGATCGCCAACGCGACGACCCATCGCCTGCGCGGCCTTGCTCACTGAACTCGGGACTGCGCCCGCGCGCTGGAAGGCTGCGCTGAGTTTCTCTGCCTCACGAAGTGCTTTGTCCGAACCGTCCATGACCTCGATTTCGACTTCGTGGAAGGTCACGGGTTGATCGGGATCGACGCCGTCGAGTCGACTGACCGACACGTGGTCGTCGACCACTTCCAGCAGAGTGGTCCCGTCCTTGCCGGACAGCAGGTACGGCGATCGCTCGGTTCGCACGCGAGCAACCGGATTCAGTTCCTGCCGCCGCAACAAGGGCGACGCGATCGACACAATCTCGGTGGGAATAAGACCCTCGGGTCCTTCAACATGGATCTCGTCACGAGCGTAAGAAGGGGTCGACGAGCCCGAGGATGGGACAGGAACTTTCATGTGCCATCCGTCATCACCTCCACCTAGTCGGTGGCGCAAGGTGATCCCCCATCTGATCAGGGTGAGAGCGGGGGTGTCGAAGTACGTCGCATCCATGGAGCGCACATCATCGTGATCCACGTGTAGAGAAGAAGACTCCACGATCCTTCGGGTGTCGAGATCCGATCCGGTGGGAACGCGGAGTTTGAACTCGATCTCCCGATGCTCGACTGCTCGGCTCACGCGCTTCCCAGTGCGGTGGCGCGCTTGCTCTTGGTCGAGATCAGGTACTCCTGGAGATCGCGTAATGCACCCCCGGCCTCATCTGTGAGCCGCCGGTGCCAACGCCCATTGGTGTCGAGATCCCAGGCTGCGGTGTCGGGAGCGAAAGCGAGATCGAACAGTTCGTAGACCTCGGCAATCTGTTCGGGATCGGCCAGGCTCACCAGGGCCTCAACCCGTCGGTCCAGGTTGCGGTGCATGAGGTCGGCCGAACCGATCCACACCGAGTGGTTGCCGCCGTTGGCAAAGCAGTAGGCGCGGGAGTGCTCGAGGAATCGACCCAGGATGCTGCGAACGCGAATCGTCTCGCTGACCCCAGGCATCCCTGGTCGGAGTGAGCAGATGCCGCGAACCCAGACATCCACCGGCACCCCGGCGGCCGAGGCTCGGTAGAGGGCATCGATCGTTTCCTCATCGACCACGGCGTTGCACTTGAAACGGATTCCCGCCGGACGGCCAGCCTTGTGGTGCTCGATTTCGCGTTCGATGCGCTCGATGAGCCCCGATCGGACCGAGTGCGGAGCGATCAGGAGACGTTTGTACTCGGTATTGCGTGAGTAACCGGAGAGGACGTTGAAGAGGTTGGA
>CAJXUJ010000223.1 GCA_913061025.1 uncultured Actinomycetes bacterium
GTGACCTCCACGCCGCTGCAGGCAGCGCAACCCCGAGTGCGGTCCACAGCCGTGATCTTGACGGTGGTCGTCCTCGTCGCGGTAAACCTCCGACTCGCGCTGTCCAGCCTGCCGGCGGTGGCCACTCTCATCCAAAGCGAAACGGGATGGAATGACGCGTTCATCGGCGCACTGACCACGGTTCCCGTGCTGGGCATGGGAGTCTTCGCACTGCTGGTGCCACGACTGGCACAGCGCATCGGTCGGTCACACGCAGTCTCGCTCGGATTGGCCGCAATGGCGATCGGGCTGGGGCTTCGCCTCTTCGGCGCCGTTGCCCTGACATTGTTCTTATCGGCATTGTTCGCCGGATTGTCGATCGCGATCGTCGGTGGCCTGGTCCCGGGCATCGTTCGTGAGCAACTGGCGAGCTCGATGGGCAAGGCGACGTCGCTATGGACCTCGGCGATGATGGGTGGCGCCGCACTCGGTGCCGCGCTGACCCTGCCACTCGCGGACATCCTCGGCGGGTGGAACCGCGCGCTAGCTCTATGGGCCTTGCCAGCGGTGATCGCCCTTGTCGCCTGGTTGCTGATGGAGCGCGGGCGACCAGCACACGATCGACCCGCCACCACAGTTCGCCTCGCCGACCTGCCCTGGCGTAACTCCACAGCCTGGGCGTTGACCGCTTTCATGACACTCAACTCCGTTGGCTTCTACAGCATGCTCGCATGGACTGCGCCGTCCTACGCCGAGCGGGGCTATACGCCTGAGACTGCCGGGTTGTTCTTCGGAGTGTTCACCGCCACCGGGATCATCGCAGGCCTTACTTTGCCCGCACTCTCGCACCGCACGCGATACAGACGCGCCCTCTTCGCCGCCACCGTCGTCGGCTGTTCGGCGGCACTTTTGTCGATCGCGTTCCTGCCGACGTTCGTTCCGCCGATAGTGCTCGCTGTCCTCTCACTCACTATGAGTGGCGGCTTTGCGATGTCGCTGGGGCTGCTCAGCGAATACGCATCCGACGCCTCGGCCTCAGCGCGCCTAACGGCGATGGCATTCACGATCACTTACGGAGCGGCAGCGTTCAGTCCGTTCGTCATGGGCGCGATCATGGACGCCATCGATTCGTGGACCCTGGTGTTCGTGCTACTTGCGGCGATCACGCTTACACAACTGTTCACCGTTCCCTACCTGCGTAGGAACGTCACGGTTACCTAGGTTTTGACCGGACTACTCGCCCGCGTACCGACTACAGCCGGCAGGCGTGAATGTCCGTCACGAGGATTCCTCGTGCACCGAGTTCATAAAGTTCGTCCATCACACGGTGTGCGTCCACACTCGGCACCATCGCTCGCACAGCCGACCAGTTCTGATCGTGCAGCGGTGACACCGTCGGGGATTCGATACCGGGCGTCACTGCGCATGCGTGCTCAAGGGAGTCGTTGGGGATGTCGTAGTCAACCAAGACATACGACCGAGCAACCATCACACCGTGCAGGCGCCGCAGGAAAGTCCGCACATTCTGGGCATCGTGCGCAGGGTCCGCATCCCGGCAGACGACGATCGCCTCGGACTGCATCAACGGCTCACCGATGATCTCGAGTCCCGCCTGACGCAGCGTGGTACCCGTTGCGACGACGTCGGCTACGGCATCGGCGACGCCGAGCGCAACTGCGTTTTCAACAGCACCGTCCAGCCTGACGATGCGAGCATCTAGCGAGTGATCCTTCATCCAGGTGTCGAGCAAACCTGCGTAACTGGTCGCGATGCGCAAGCCTTGCAGATCTTCGATCGAGGTTGCCGTTCCCTTCGGGGCGGCGAGGCGGAAGGTGGAGGGCGCGAAACCTAGAGCGACTCGTTCCACGGCGTCAGCTCCGGAGTCGACGAGCATGTCACGTCCGGTGATGCCCAGATCGAGTGTGCCTTCACCCACGTAGATAGCCACGTCTTTAGGACGCAGGAAGAAGAACTCGACGTCGTTGTCTGGGTCGTGGACAACAAGGTCACGCAGGCCAGCGTTTTTCAGGTAGCCGGCCTCGGTCAGCATCGCGCGCGCCGGTTCGGCAAGTTGCCCTTTGTTGGGTACGGCCACCCGAAGGGTGCTCATCACAGCCTCCGGTAGACGTCGTCGAGGCTGACATCGGCCGCCAGCATCATCACCTGAACGTGATAGAGCAACTGGGCAATCTCTTCGGCCGTGCGCTCGGGGCCCTCGTGCTCGGCCGCCATCCATACCTCTGCTGCTTCTTCGACGACCTTCTTCCCCACAGCATGCACTCCACCCGACAGCAGCCGCACCGTTCCCGAATCGGGATCGGACGTGGCCGCCTTCTCGTGCAG
>CAJXUJ010000224.1 GCA_913061025.1 uncultured Actinomycetes bacterium
GCTTCGATGAGCAACTTCTCCATGAAGGGATCACCCACCTGAACGCTGGGGCGTTTCGCTGGGCCTTCGTCGTCGAAGGTTTCCGAAGCGAGGACCGACACGCCCCCGATGCCGTCACCGCCGGTGCGCGCGCCGTAGAGAACCACCAGGTTGCCCACGCCCTTGGCGCTGGCCAGGTGAATGTCTTCGTGTCGCATCGATCCGACGCACAGTGCGTTGACAAGTGGATTGCCGGCATAGGACTCGTCGAAGACGACCTCACCGCCGATGTTCGGCAGGCCCAGGCAGTTGCCGTAACCCCCGACACCCGAAACCACGCCGGGCAGCACCCGCCTGGTGTCTTCAGCGTCGGCCGGTCCGAATCGCAACGGATCCATCACGGCGAGGGGACGTGCGCCCATCGACAGAATGTCGCGAACGATGCCGCCCACGCCGGTCGCCGCGCCCTGATACGGCTCGACGTACGACGGATGGTTGTGGCTTTCCACCTTGAAGGTGACCGCCCAGCCGTCACCGATATCCACCACACCGGCGTTCTCACCGATACCAACGAGCAGTGCGTCGGTCTCGGGCTTCTTCTCACCGAACTGCCGTAGGTGCACCTTGCTGGACTTGTAGGAGCAGTGCTCGCTCCACATGACCGAGTACATAGCCAACTCGCTACTGGTCGGTCGCCGACCGAGGATGTCTCGAATCCGCTGGTACTCGTCTTCCTTCAGCCCGAGATCGGCATATGGCTGCTCGTGATCGGGGGTCTGTTCCGCGTGCTCGACGCTATCGATCATCGCGATGCTCCTTCGAGCAGCGAGGTGAGAACGCTCGAGAAGAAGCCGAGGCCGTCGGTACTCGGACCCGTCAGGTCTTCGACAGCGTGCTCGGGGTGCGGCATCAGACCGACCACGTTGCCGCGCTCATTGCAGATACCGGCAATCTCGCGCCTGCTGCCGTTCGGATTCCCACCGAGGTAGCGCGCGATGACTCGACCCTCACTCTCAAGCATGTCCAGGGTGGCTTCGTCTGCGACGTACCCACCCTCACCGTTCTTGAGCGGAATCACGATCTCGGAGTGTGCGTCGAAGTTCCGCGTCCAGTCCGTGTCGGCGTTCTCGATGCGGAGTCGCTGATCACGACAAATGAAGTGCAGGTGGTCGTTACGGGTGAGCGCACCAGGAAGCAAATGCGATTCACACAGGATTTGGAACCCGTTACAAATTCCGAGAACCGGCATCCCCGCATGCGCGCGTTCCACGACACTGGTCATCACCGGTGCGAATCGCGCGATCGCACCGCAGCGCAAGTAGTCGCCATAGGAGAAACCACCGGGGAGCACAACGGCATCTACTCCGCGCAGATCATCATCCCCGTGCCACAGCGCAATCGGTTCGCCGCCGGCGATGCGAACGGCACGCGCGGCGTCGGCGTCGTCGAGGGAGCCCGGGAAGGTGACGATCCCGATCCGAGCGGTCACAGGCTCTCTCCGTCGGCGAGCACCCGCATGCGGTAGTCCTCGATCACCGGGTTACTGAGTAGCTCACCGGCGAGGCGCTCCAGCGTCTCGCGTCGGTCGGCATCGAGGTCGCCGTCGATGTCGATCACGAACTGCTTGCCCTGGCGCACATCGCGGACACCGTCGAGACCCAATCGTCCGAGCGCGCCCTGCACTGCTCGGCCCTGCGGGTCCAAGATCTCCGGCTTGAGCATGACGTCGACGATGACGCGGGCCACGGGCACTCCATCCCTAGAAAACACCTCGGAAAAGGACCTCGGAAATCCGAGTGGGGAAGGCCTTCAGCCTATCCCCGTGGCAGCAGGTCGAATGCACGGCCGGACTCAGTCGTCACAGCACGGAAGTCTCGGAAATCCAAGGTAGCGATGGTCGATGTGCCGAGGTCTTCCGCGGCACTCATGACAGACGCATCGGTCAGACCTAGTTCAAGATCTTTGTACCGGGAAAGAAGTCGGGTGCAGGCCGCCAACTCGACAGCGCCAAACGGTGTGATGGATACCGGACTTTCGAGGAGATAGCGCAGGACCCTCGCCTCGACGTCCGGTCCAAAGCGTTCCAGGATGAAATAGTCGAGTTCAGCGACGACGAGTGGCGTTGTTGCCAGCCGCCGGTCAGTTGACTCCAGCAGTGCCCGCGCCGTTTCATGGTCGGGGTCTGAGGCTACGAAGTAGGCCAGGAAGATCCCAGTGTCGACAACAATCAATCTTCCCCGAAACCCTTCATGTGCTCCTCCAGAGTTCTGCCGCTCACCCCCTCCGGCAGGGGGTCGGTAATGATTCCCGCACCTGTCATGCG
>CAJXUJ010000225.1 GCA_913061025.1 uncultured Actinomycetes bacterium
AGGCCAAGGACGCTGGGCCTAACCACTACGACGAAGCCACAAGAAGCACCGAAGGTGGGGCGAACCGGGAGTTCGCCCCACCTTCGTCTATCCGCGGTTTGCGAGTGAACTCAACACCTCACACACATCAGCATCGATGCGGATCGAGGCGATGTCGTCGGCCTTGGTCGGTCCGGAGTTGATGATCGCAATGGGGATGTCGTTCTTGTTTGCGTGGATCGCGAATCGGCGTCCGGAGTAGACCGTGAGGGTCGATCCAGCAACAACGAGGGCCCGCGCCCGATCCACCATCGCGTAGGCATCGGCTACTCGATCAGCGGGCACGTTCTCCCCGAAGTAGACGACATCGGGCTTCAGATTCCCGCCACATGACAGGCACGACACCATCGCGAAGTCGGCAAGAACCTCGTCGGGGATGTCGGTATCGCCATCGGGGTTGATGGAGTCCGAGGCCACGGTCAGCCATGGATTCGCCGCCGTCAACCGTTCATGCACACTGACGCGAGACTCCAGCTGGCTGCACGACAAACACACCACCCGATCGAGTCGTCCATGCAGGTCGATCACGTTGACCGAGCCGGCCGCTTCGTGCAGGCCATCGACGTTTTGCGTAATGATCCCGTCAACGCTTCCCGACTGTTCAAGCTCCGCAAGTGCTCGATGCGCCGTATTGGGTTGGGCTTGCGAGAAGCGCTCCCAGCCAACATGCCCGCGGGCCCAGTAGCGCTTGCGGCCCTCGGGGTCGCGTAGAAACTGCTGGTAGGTCATCGGTGAGTGGCCGCGGGTGAACGCACCGTTGGGTCCTCGATAGTCGGGAATTCCTGACGCCGTAGAGCAACCAGCGCCGGTGAGAACCACAACTCGGCCGTCGGCCATCCACCTTTCGAGGGTGGAGGTCTCGGTCACCACGGTCACGTGGTCAGTTTCCCCCAAGCAGGCGGGTAACGCTCGTCGCCCGATCGGACCACTGCCAATCGCTGAGCATCCATTCGCGTCCCGCATCGCCCATGGACTTTCGGGTGACATCGTCCTGAGCGAGCTCGACGATTTCCGCGGCGATGGCCTGCGGATCTGTGCCGATGAGCCGGCCCGTCACCCCATCTCGAACGGCGTCCACCGAGCCGCCACTGTCACCCACGAGCACCGGCACACCGGCGGCGGCCGCCTCCAGGAACACGATCCCAAGTCCCTCTACATCCACTCCAAATTTTCGGGTGTGTGTGGGGAGCGCGAATAGGTCCATGGCGTCGTAGATGGCAGGCAACTCCTCATCCGGCAGCGCGCCGGTGAAGACCACATGCTCGGCGATCCCGAGCGACGCCGCCAACTCCTGGAGTTCTGCTCGACGCGGACCGTCGCCGGCAACGAGGAGCACGGCTTCGGGAACCGCTCGACGAACAAAGGGCAGTGCCTGAATGAGGATGTCCACGCCCTTGCGTGGAACCAAGCGGGTCAAGGTTCCGATCACGAAGGCATCTGCGATTCCGAACCGGGAGCGCAGCTCGGTACCGCCGTTGTCCGGACGGAATCGATCGGTGTCCACCCCTGGAGGCAGGCGGTGCAGCCGCCCATCTGGACTCACGTACTTACTCAGCACCCGGTAGGTGAAGTCACCGAGATACGTCACGGCCCGGGACCCGTTGAGCGGGTGGACCAAAGCCCGGCCACCGGGCAGTTGCGCCCAGCCGGCTTCATTTCCGTGGGTGATCACCAGGGCTGTCGGTAGCCGGTATCGACGCAGCAGCGGAATCAGATGCGCGTTCGGCATCCCGGAACCGAACATGATCTGCTCTGCGCCGGTGACAGCGGCCACCTCGGCGACCTTCTTCGCCACACCCGGGGTGGGGATGATCGCGCCCTCGTGCCGGTGGATTTCGTATCCGGCTTGGGAATCGAAGCTCTCAGCACCATCCTGCGCAGGACCCAGCACCACGATCGAATCCGGATCCTGGCGGCGCAGAATCTCGTGCACGAAGGTCTGAATTCCCCCGCGCTTGGGAGGGAGGTCGTTCGTCACAACGAGTGTGCGCACCATCCACCCCCTTACCGAAAGTCCGCCTGGTCAGGCGAAGACCACCGTACGGTGTCCATCCAACAAGACTCGATCCTCGGCGTAGAGCTTCACCGCGCGTGCTAGCACGAGTCTTTCGATGTCCCGGCCGATCTGGGCTAGGTCCTCCGGAGTCTGGTGGTGCTCGACCCGCTCGACGTCCTGCTCGATGATCGGGCCCTCGTCGAGGTCGGCCGTAACGAAGTGGGCGGTGGCACCGATCAACTTCAC
>CAJXUJ010000226.1 GCA_913061025.1 uncultured Actinomycetes bacterium
GCGATCTCACGCGAGGTCTTCCTGCAAGTTCCCCGCGGTCACATCGAAGCAAGCTTGGCCCTCGGTGCAACCCGCTGGGAAATGATCCGGATGTCGGTCTTCCCCTTTAGCCGTCCGGGCATGATCTCCGCCGCAATGCTCGGTCTGGGTCGAGCACTCGGTGAGACGATCGCCGTCGCGCTGATCTTGTCCGCGGTCTTCGAAATCAACTGGAAGATCACCGAGCCGGGTGGTAACTCGATCGCCGCGAACATCGCCCTGAAGTGGGGCGAGGCTGGTGCAAACGGCCGCAGCGCATTGATCGCCACCGGTCTCGTGTTGTTCTTCATCACCCTCATCGTCAACATGACCGCCCGGTGGGTTGTTAACCGCCGCAAGGACTTCTCGGGGGCCAACTGATGAGTATCACCACCGACGTCCACAAGAAGATCAGCCCGCAGGATGACCCACTACGGCTGACAGGCAAGCGTCTTCCCCGGTGGGCGCCTGCAGCATCTCTCGGGGCAGGTCTCGCTGTCGGCGTCGTCGTTCTCCTTACCGGTGTCACCATCGTCGGTCTCGCCTGGTGGGTCGTTGCGCTCCTCGCCTACCTGATCATCTATGCGGGGTGGACGCTCTCGGTTGAGGGTCGACGCCACGCAACGGACCGCATCGCAACAGCCGTTGTCTACCTGACGGCGGCTGCCGCGATCATTCCCTTGGCCTGGATCCTCATCACCGTCGTTGCCAAGGGCGTCTCGGTCATCAACCTCGAGTTCCTCACCTCGACGATGCGCAACGTGAACCCGCGCGCCGAGGGTGGCGGCATCCTGCACGCGATCATCGGAACGCTGACGCAGGTCGGTATCGCGACGCTGATCTCGGTTCCGATCGGCATTTTGACCGCCGTCTATCTCAGCGAGTACGGACGTGGTCGGCTCGCCCGCAGCATCAATTTCTTCGTTGATGTGATGACAGGTATCCCCTCGATCATCGCTGGCATGTTCATCTTTACCTTCTGGATCCTGACCCTCGGGTTCCCCCAGTCGGGCTTCGCTGCGGGCTTGGCATTGAGCATTCTGATGATTCCGGTCGTCATCAAGTCGGCCGAAGAGATGCTCAAGATCGTCCCGAACGAACTTCGCGAGGGTGCGCTTGCCCTCGGTGTTCCGAAATACAAGGTGATCATCAAGGTGGTCATTCCCACCGCGATCAGCGGCATCATCACCGGCGTGATGCTTGCCGTGGCCCGCGTTACCGGAGAAACCGCACCGCTGCTGCTCACGACTTTCTTGGCTCAGGACGTGAACTGGAACGCCTTCGACGGATCCCAGGCGTCCCTCCCCACGTTCATTTGGGATCAGATCGCCCGAGGCACCCAGTCCTCACTCGACCGCGCGTGGGGTGGAGCATTCGCCCTGATCTTCCTGGTGCTCATCTTCTACTCGGGAGCACGAATTCTTGCCGCAATCTACGCACCCAAGGAGCGGTGATGGACCAGTACGCAACGACGGTATCGTCGGATCGAACGGCGATCTCGTCCCATGAGACCACCGGACAGGAGCAGCTCATGACGTCAGAGATCCCCGCGATGGGGACACAGCATGAGTTCCGCATTCAACTCAAAGACCTCGACATCTATTACGGGGACTTTCTTGCGGTGCAGGGCGTCAACCTGCAGGTCCGTCCCCAATCGGTCATGAGTTTTATCGGTCCGTCCGGGTGCGGTAAGTCCACCGTCCTCCGCTCCATCGACCGTATGCACGAGGTCACCCCGGGTGCGCGCGTGAGTGGTCAGGTACTACTCGACGGCGAGGACATCTACGCACCGAACGTCGATCCGGTCCTCGTCCGCCGAACCATCGGCATGGTCTTCCAGCGGCCGAACCCGTTCCCCACGATGTCCATCTACGAGAACGTCATCGCCGGCCTGAAACTGGAGAAGTCCCGCGGCAACAAGAAGTCGTTCTTGGATGAGACGGTGGAGAAGTCCCTGCGCGGGGCGAACCTCTGGGACGAGGTCAAGGATCGCCTCGACCGCCCCGGTGCCGGCCTCTCCGGCGGTCAGCAGCAGCGGCTGTGCATTGCTCGCGCGATCGCCGTGGAGCCGGAGGTCCTGCTGATGGACGAGCCTTGCTCGGCTCTGGACCCGATCTCCACGCTCGCTATCGAGGACTTGATCCACGATCTCAAGAGCAAGTACACGATCATCATCGTCACCCACAACATGCAGCAGGCGGCTCGTGTCTCTGACGAGACCGCGTTCTTCAACCTCGCCAGCATCGGTGAGCC
>CAJXUJ010000227.1 GCA_913061025.1 uncultured Actinomycetes bacterium
CCGCGCACCGGTACGGAATCCGCAGCTGCTCACGATGACGAGATCGAGGAGTACCTCCACCTCTTCATGGCGAATAGGGGCGTGCTGCTGACTCCGTTCCACAACATGGCGTTGATGTGCCCGACCACATCACCGGCCGATGTGGATCGGCACACCGAGCTATTCGCCGAGGCGTTGAGGGCTCTCTAGTCCCGTACGCTCTCTGGGACACCGAGGACTTCGGAGAGTCGGTTCACCTCGCGTTGGATAAGTGCGAAGTTTGAATCGCGCACAGTGGGCAGGTTGAAACGGGCCTCACGAACCTGGGCGTAGTCCAGTTCGGCGGTGATCAGTTCCTGTTCGTCACCGGCCTGTTCGAGGATTCGGCCGTGCGCGTCGATGATGGCCGACCCACCCCAGAACTCTGCCGCTCCCTCGATGCCCACTCGGTTCGTCATGATTACGGGCATTCCGTAGGTCATCGCGTAGAAGCGAATCGCGAGATCCCAGCCGTGCGGGTTGGAGAACTCGCCGTCAACGGCATCGAGAGCGGAACTGATCGGAATGGACAGCAGCGTGGCGCCATTCATGGCGGCGAGATGAATAAGGCCAGGATTCCAAGCGTCGGCGCAGATGAGAATTGCATAACGCCAGGTCTCGTCGAGGTTGGCCGTCTCCATGAACCGCCCCGTGGCGAAATGCTTGTTCTCGTCTAACTTGCCATACGAGGGAAGGTTGACCTTGCGGTGCAGGTGCTCGATCTTGCCGTCCCGGACCGCGAGGGTCGCGTTATAGAACTGGGCTCCCGGGCCTTCCTCAATGAAGCCGATCTGGGTGGTCATCCCCTCGGATGCCTCGGCGATTTTCCGGATCACCGGTGCGTGCCGGGATCGGGCAAGGCGGTAGCTCTGGTCCGAGAGTGTGTAGCCGGTGAGCGAAAGTTCGGGGAAGACGAGGAGATCGCACCCTGCGTTCTTGGCCTTGGCCATGAATTCCAGGTGGGTGTCGAGGTTGGTGTCAATGTCCTCGGGGACTGTGGCGATCTGGGCCGCACCGACGGTGATCTTCTCGGGCATGCGGATGATTCTGTCGGGTTCGAGCCGCGATTGCAGCGCGGGCTGCCGCTCCTAGTTGTCTCGCAGTTGAACGAAGGTAAAGAACGCGAGGACGGAGGACAAGAGGCCGGCGCCCAGGAGGATCAACGTCAGGGTGTCAAATCCGATTGCAAAACCTCGAACGAGTCCAGCCCCCATGAACATCACGATCGCGAAGATCTGCAGGAACAGTGAGAAACGAAGTCGCCCGCGATCGTCCATGCCGAAAGGTTAGCGAGTTCCGGAAATCCGGTTCAGGACGTGATGTCTTTGCGGTCGAAACGCAGAACGGCAATCGCGATCAGCACGGCAAAAGCCATCAGGTTGTAGGCGGCGCCGATGGCCATCTCATCCCAGACAATCACCGGGTTGAGGGCATCGACCCAGGCAGCCCCGTAGTCCGTTGGCAAGAACCGTCGCAGATTCCCCAACGCATCGATGGCATCCAGGATGTTGAAGATGATGACCACGATTACCGCCGTGCCAACCGCACCGAGTGGCACGTCGGTCAGGACGCTCATCAAGAACGCGAAGCCTGCGGGAAAGAGCAGGGTGATCGCGATATACGTCGTGATCACAGACAGGCGCTGCAGTGACTCGCCTTGAGTGAGTGCTCCGCCGAAAGGACTGGCAAGAGGTCCGGCGCCGAAAGCCACCGCCCCGATCGCCCACGAAGCAACGACGAGCGTCACCAGCACGATCATCGTGAGAATCAGTCCGACCACTGCCTTGGTCCACAAGAGACGTCGTCGTGGCACCGGAGCGACGAGTAGGTAGCGCAAGGTGGACCAGTTGGCCTCACTCGCGACGGTGTCTCCCAGGAACATCGCGGCGATGATGATGAGGAGGAACCCGGACGAGAACAGCAGCATGGTGAGAGAGAAGTTCCAGGCACCACTGGTGGCCAGTCCGACGAGGTCGAAGTCACCGTCCCCGAAGCCCCCACCACCGTTGCCGCCACCACCGTCATCCGACGATGGTCCGAACTTCACGGCGGCAACGACGATCAGCGGCAACGCCACCACCAGGAGGAAGGCAACGAGGGTGCGGCGTCGCTTGATCTGTCGGATCAGTTCGACACGAAGGCCCAAGGTGTCGTGCCGGGAATAGTCAAGGGTGGGTGCGCTCATGATGTGACCACCTCGTGTCCTTCTCCCACGATCTCCATGAAGACGTCCTCGAGTCGGGCGCCGCTCC
>CAJXUJ010000228.1 GCA_913061025.1 uncultured Actinomycetes bacterium
CCCAGCCGACGATGGTCCCGTTTTTCGGCTTCCTCCAGGAACGTCAGGTAGGCCTTGAGGTCGTCCTTCGAGGGCCATGCCGTTCCATACAGCCGTTGCAGGGACTCGTTAGCCTGATCTCCGAGCCAGTACGACGCCGACGAACGCATCACCTTCACGGCATTCGGCGGGATGTAACGCGTGTTCGGAACGTGCGGACCGCGACACAGATCGCTCCAGCAAACTTCGCCGGACTTGGCATCGACGTTGTCGTAGATGGTTAGCTCGTTGCCACCGACCTCCATGACCTCGGCACCGCCCTCGCTACCGATCAGCCGCAGCTTGAAAGGCTCGTTGGCCAACTCGGTGACGGCGTCGGCTTCCGACACGACTCGACGCCGAAACTCCTGACCCGATTTCAGGATCGAGATCATTTCCTTCTCGATCGCTTTCAGGTCCTCGGGCGTGAAGGGCTCGGGTACATCGAACTCGTAGTAGAAGCCGTCCTTGATTGGCGGGCCGATACCCAGCTTCGCTGCAGGAAACAGTTTCTGGACCGCTTGAGCTGCCACGTGCGCACTCGAGTGCCGCAGGATCGCCAGCCCCTCGTCGCTATCGACGGTCACCGGCTGAACGTCGTCGCCGTCCGCCACTTCGGTAGCGAGATCGCGGATCTCCCCGTTGACGCGGGCCGCCACGACACTTCGATCCGATCCGAGGACGTCGAGTGCGGTTTGGGGCACCGCGGCCTCCCTAGGTACGCATCTATCCGATTGGGGAACTGTCCGAACGGGGCCTCATGCTAGCCGCCACCACTGCCCCGACCGATGTGCTCGCCCGGGCGACTAACGAACTGCTTCCATCGAGCGCACCAGCCCGCGGATCTGGGGGCGGGTCATCCCCACCGTCTCTACTCGAACGGCGGTGTCCTGGGAACCACTCGCGGACGGGATCTGGGCTGAAATCAGGTAGAGGCGATCGACTACCGCGCAGTCAGCAACGCCGGGATCGGGCTGTCCCTCATCGGTGTTGCGACATCCTTGGTAGTCCGCTCGCCAGGTGGCGCCGAGGGCCTTGAAGGACCAGCGCGACGGCGGAGCGTCGCCCGCGCCCGGATCGTCCATGCACTCCGAACTAGGGGCCTGGGTCAGGGTCAGCGAGGCGTCGGACTCAGAACGAACTTCATCGCCGTCAAAGGACGCGATCACGGTCCATTCGCCAGCACACAGCATCTCCAAAGAACTCATGTTCGGTGGCTCTCCGACTTCGAGTCCGGCCCGTTCGATGTCCTTGCGCGATGGCGCGAACACCGTCATAGTGGCCGCCTCCGCGGCCCCCTTCCAAAAATCACGCTGCTTGGCGAAGTCGTAATCCTCAGTCGCACCAGCAGCTCCGGCCGACAGGCCGAGACTTCCCGCCACCAGAGTCGCACCGGCGAGCACGCTCACGATTCGTCGCATGATTCCTCCCCACCGTGAGGCCGCCGCCTGATAGCCGCCTCTGAGTCGAAATCCAGCGTATGTCCTAACGCCGCGTGATCATCGGTCCTTCTGGGCATGCGGACATGAAATCCGGGATCGATTCGCCAGAGAAGGGAAGCTCCTTGTAGGTGGCGTCTCCCTTTTCCGACTGAACCATGTAAGCCCAGTGACTCATCGTGTTCTCGTCGTTTCGACCAACCGTGCTGGTCATCATGTTGACCATGGTCCATTCCCGCTTCCCATCCACGGTGATCTTCACCATGTTGCCCACGGGGTTGTTGCGCACCAGACCGGTGTCGATGTCATACATCGTCATGTAAACCTCGCCCTCGGGTGTCACCTGACCAAGAACGGTCTGGCATGTCGGGAACTGCAGTCCGGTCACCTTCACCACCACCGAGCCGGTCCAGTAGCCGTTGAAGTAGTCGGTGATGTGGAAGACGGTCTGGCCGCGGATGACACGGAAGGAGCCGTCCTTCGCCGAGTGGGTGACGGAGTAGATCCCGTCGTCGGGCACGATCCAGTAGGTGTCCTTGAACCACGCCCATCTGTCGTAGGCACCGGCATCATCGGCTGCCTGAGCACCAGGGGCAACAGCGAGCACAGCGAGCGCGGATAGGCACAGGGCGATTAGTCGTCTCGTCATGAATGGAACGCTAGAAAAGACCGAGAAGGCGCAAAAGAAAATCGAATCAAGTTCAGGGCTAGCACGGTGCGAAACCGTGAGGCGAAAGGGGCGCTTCGGTGGGCGATACTGGGTTCGAACCAGTGACCTCTCGCGTGTGAAGCGAGCGC
>CAJXUJ010000229.1 GCA_913061025.1 uncultured Actinomycetes bacterium
GGGGCTAGTTGTCGCGATCTTGATCCTGTCGGGTCTGCTGGTGCAGGCTTCACCCGTCGCGGGCTAAGCCCGCACCAGCAATCAACCGGTCAGGCAGAAGGCTGTGCGGTCCAGCGCAGGTAGGGCTTGACTTCCTCAACCTCGCCGAAGCGCTCCTTGGCGTCGTCGGTGGACATGCCGACCGACACGATCACGCGGTCGCCCGGCTGCCAGTCGGCAGGAGTGGCCACAGGGGCTAGATCGGTGAGCTGCAATGCATCGATAACGCGCAGGATCTCGTTGAAGTTTCGGCCCACCGACTTCGGGTAGGTGAGGGTCAGGCGAACCTTGTTGTCGGGATCGATGATGAACACCGAACGCACCGAGGAAGTATCGCCTTCGCCGGGGTGGATCATGTCGTAGAGCTCGGAGACCTTCTTGTCCGGATCAGCGATGATGGGGAAGTTGAGGTCGGTGCCGCCTACATCGCCGATATCCGGCGCCCAGCCCTTGTGATCCTCAATTGGATCGACCGAGATGGCGATGGTCTTCACACCGCGCGCGACGAAGTCGTCGTTCAACTTGGCGGTTGCGCCGAGTTCGGTGGTGCACACGGGTGTGTAATCAGCGGGGTGTGAGAAGAACACCGCCCAGGAGCCCTTCTTCCACTCGTGGAAGTCGATGGGACCGTCGGTGGTGTCGGCCTGGAAGTTGGGGGCGGTATCGCCGAGATGCAAAGCCATGGGTTCTCCAAACGTTTGGTTAGGTAAGCCTCAGCATACCCCCAGGGGTATCAAACAAACGACGTTAGACCGATGAACTCTCGGTGACATCAGCCACAACAGCGCTGTATGCGGCGATGAGATCGTCGGCCTCGAGTGCGATCGCAACACCCTGTTCGCCTGAGCCCAAGGTGATGGATGTCCCGAGCAGGAGAACATCGACGATCACCGGTAGGTCCACGCCTAGCGGAGTGATGGTTCCGCGCCGATATCCCGTCACGGCGAACGCTGTATCGGCATCGGGCATGGACAGCCGAGAGACGCCGAGCAGATCGCGCAGTTTCGGCCAGGAGATGGACCGATCGCCGGGGACGAGTACCAGTAGGTGATCGCCTTCCCCTCGGCGCACGAGCAGTGACTTCACCACCGCCGAGACATCGACGCCGCGCGCGGCAGCGGCTTCCTCTACGGATGAAACCTTCCCGTATCGGATCTCACGGTGCTCGAGTCCAGCCGCTGTAGCGGCACGTGATCCCGGTGTCGGATCGGTTGGTTCGGTCATGACTCCACGTTAGCCGGACACCCGAGCAAACCTGACGGACAATGGAAGTTGCGAAGGAGGCAGTCATGCAAATCGCGAGCAACGTATTCGTCGTCACCGGCGCAGGTAGTGGCATCGGGCGGGAGGTCGCCAAAGAGTTGCTACGGCGCGGTGGCCGAGTAGCGGGAGTCGATGTGCACGAGGGCGCGCTCGAGGAGACGAAGGCACTCGCTCACGCCGGAGATCGAATGTCCCTTCACGCGCTGGATATCACTGACAGAGCGGCGGTCGAGAGGCTTCCGCAGGAAGTGGTCGATGTGCACGGACGGGTAGACGGCCTCGCTCACATTGCCGGAATCATCCAGCCGTTCGTGACGATCGATGAACTCTCTATCGAGCAGATCGAGAAAGTCATGAACGTGAATTTCTGGGGAACGGTCTATCTCGACAAGGCGTTCATTCCACTCCTGAGGCAGCGCCCGCAGGCGAGCCTGCTCAACGTATCGAGCATGGGTGCACTGGTTCCAGTACCTGGTCAAGGTGCGTATGGAGCGAGCAAGGCCGCGGTGAAACTCCTCACCGAGACTCTCTATGCGGAGCTAGCAGACACCACCATCGACGTGACCGTTGTATTTCCTGGTGGTGTTGGCACCAACATTGCTGAGAATTCAGGAGTCGATGTTTCCTCGATGAGTTCCGGTAAGGCTCCGCAGGTAACAGCCGCCGACGTCGCGGGCCGCTTGATCGTGGATGCCATCGAAGACGGAACACCACGGCTACTTATTGGCAAAGACGCCAAGAGTCTCGACAAGCTTTCGCGGGTGGCTCCGACGAGAGCGATTACGACCGTGGCCAACAAGATGAAGGCGCTGTTGGGTTAGCGGATCGTCGCTAGGACGATCAGACACTCCGAGAGAGCGATCGGGTGTCCGGCTCGTGGTGGGACACCGCAAGCCGGACACCCGAAAGGGTTAAGCAGCCACGCGTGCGACGGCAGCAGCCTTTGCTGCC
>CAJXUJ010000230.1 GCA_913061025.1 uncultured Actinomycetes bacterium
TTGGCGCCTATGTCATCTATCGAATAGTCGAGACCCGCGAGGGTGCACAACCCATCGCGTTCGGCCTTCTTCTCGCGGCAGAGTTCTTTTCCTTCATCACCCTTGCGCTCTACATTCACGACGCGTGGAAAATCCCAGACGTCGAGGCGCCGCCAGCCCAGCCATTCACGATCGACATCGTCATCGCCACCTACGACGAAAGTCTGCAGGTTCTCGAGCCCACGATTGTGGCGAGTTGCCGGGCTGACGGTGTGCGCCTCGTATGGGTTCTTGATGACGGATGCAGGCCTGAAGTTGCCGCACTCTGCGAAAGGCTCGGGGTGAGATACGTAGCGCGTTCAAGCAGCGAACATGCAAAAGCGGGAAACCTCAACAATGCGCTACCGATGATGGATGCTGATTTGCTGTTCTTCCTTGATGCCGATCATGTGCCCGCCCGTTTCGCACTTACTCGTCTGAGTGGATACTTCGCCGACCCAAACGTGGCCATGGTCCAGAGTCCGCATGCCTTCCGAAATCGAGATTCAGCGCAGCACCGAACAGTCAATCGCGAGGAACAGAGCTTGTTTTTTGATGTCTTGTTACCCGGGCGTGAAGCGGGCGGCGGAGTGTTCTGGTGCGGATCAGCAGCGATGATCAGGCGGTCCGCCCTCGAGGAAATCGGTGGAGTTGCGGTGGAAACCCTCGCCGAAGACATGCACACCTCGGTCCGACTTCAGATGAAGGGCTACGTGATCCGGTACCACCGTGAGGTCCTAGTCACTGGCCTGGCCCCTCACACAGCGGCCGACTATTTGCTGCAGCGCTTTCGCTGGGCGCACGGTGTTATTCACATTCTTACTTCGAAAGAGTCTCCGATCTTCGCGCGCGGGAGCAACGTGCGCAGGCGACTTCACTTCGCCAGCAATCTGCTCTTCTACGTCACACCTCTACAGCGCTTGGCCTATGCCCTTGTGCTCTTGATGATCCTGGTCCTTGGATGGCTTCCCGTCGGCTCTGTGTCGATCGGATTGGTGATCCTCATCGCACTGAGTTTCATGCTGACCAGTGTTGCCGGAGTCGCCCTAGCGCGCGGGCGGCGTGATATCTCCGAGGGTGCGGAATCCACATGGCTCGTGGCCGGCCCATTCCTTCGAGCTGGGATTTCGGCACTTCTGCGTTCCTCGACTCGCTTCGCCGTCACCCCAAAGCACCCTCGAAACCTCAGCCTCCGGGAGCGCCTGCGGGTCCTTCGGCTGCCGATCATCGTGATTGTCAGCCTCGTCACAGCGTGGACCGCCCGGCTGATTCAAGAGGCCACAGGCTCGCTCATATTCGGCTGGAGCCTGCCCGGTGATCTCCTCTGGAGCACCTTCTGGGTTGTCACGGTTTTCGTAGTGATCGACTTGAGCGGCATCGTTCTGTTGGTGCGTCGAGTGCTGGGACGTCGGCAGTATCGAGCACTGTGGAGATTTTCGGCTGGATTCCCGGCTTCGGCGGACCAAAGCCCCGTCAGGGTGGTCGATCTGCATGAGTCAGGGCTGTCCTTCATCGGCCCGGTGGACCGGTGGAGGGAGTCTGACCAAGTCCGCTTGACGATCTCCGGGCCCACTGACCATCCGCTCGCGGCACATGGCGTTGTGACAATCCACCGTGTCATCGATGCTGGAAGTGAGGCGTCTTATGCCGGCTCTGTTGTGTGGGACACCGATAAGGATCGGTGGGAGATCCAAGACCTCTGCTATGCCTTCCTCGCGCAACAGCAAAGCCGATAAGGCGACGATTGCCTCGGTGGCGGTGGGACCCGTCGTAGCCGACTGCGTCGACCACTCCTCCCAAATCCCGCAAATCTGTATGGCGGTGGCGGTGGGATTTGAACCCACGGTGAGGTTGCCCCCACACGCGCTTTCGAGGCGCGCTCCTTTGGCCGCTCGGACACGCCACCGCAGAGGAGGGTACAAGGCGGTGGAATGCGCGAAGGGGGCGGCATCTGCCGCCCCCTTCGATCCCGCGGAGGATAGGGGATTCGAACCCCTGAGGGCTATTAACCCAACCCGCTTTCCAAGCGAGCGCCATAGGCCACTAGGCGAATCCTCCGCGGGGGAGATTACCCGTCGGTGAAGTTGGCTCTGCGTGGCCCCGTACCCTGGTACCCGACTCCCCGTGCGGTGTCACCTCGCTCAACCCCCCCAGGGCCGGAAGGCAGCAAGGGTAGGCGGGCTCTGTCAGGTGCGCGGGG
>CAJXUJ010000231.1 GCA_913061025.1 uncultured Actinomycetes bacterium
GCGCCGACCCAGGCGAGAAATTGAGCGGGTAGCTGGCCACCGGGAACCACCCCCACCAACGCTGCGGCCAATCCACTGATGGTGATGAGGGGTACGAGCGGCATGGCGAGGACGTTCGCGGGGACAGCGGCGATGCCGACGTAAGCACCCATCGCTAGGAGCACCGGTGCTGTGGCGATCTGGGCGGCGAGGGTAATCGTTACCGCGAGGGTCAGCGCCTGGGGAACTCGCTCACCCAGCGCACTCGCCTCGATGCGTTCCTTGGCTATCGGTGCAAGGAGCAGGATTCCGGCAGTCGCGGCTACCGAGAGAGCGAAGCCCCAACTCGCGGCCAAAGACGGGGACAAGATCACCAGTACGAGAACTGCAGTGGCGAGGATGGACGGCCCCGGCGTTCTCCCACCCACCAGTAGCGACACCACCACCACTGCGCCCATCACACCGGCTCGCAACACACTCGGTTGAGGGTGCACGACGATCACGTAGAAGCCCAGCGCGATGAGCGAAGCTGCGATGCGCGCAAGCATCGGCAGCCGCAGGAGCCACGCGATCGCTGCGATGACTCCGACGACGATTGCCACGTTGCCACCGGACACGGCAGTCAGGTGCGAGAGCCCACTCATCCGCATCTGCTCGACGAGTTCGGGTGACATCTGCTGTTCGTCACCGATAGCGAGTCCCGCGACCAGGGCGGAACCACCCTGCGGTGCTGCCGGCAGGGATGTCTGGAGCGCATCTCGTACTCGCTGGGCGGCTTGCTGGACCACCGACGGTGACCCTCGAATCGTGAAACCGTCGTCATCCGCATCCAGATAGGCGGCGGTCGTGAACGAACCTCCTGCCGGCCGCAGCCGTCCCGTGACGCTGACCGGGGTGCCGGGTTCGGGGACATCGGTGAAGCGAGGCAGCGTGACGGTGATCGGCACCTTGATCTTCGTGGACGTTTCCTCGCTGATGATGTGCGAAGTGGTGACCGGCACGTAGGAAACGCCCAGAGAGTCGCGACCGGGCCCGGCCACGGTTCCCGTCACATCAACCGACGAGTTCTGGGCGTCCTGCAGCGCGGGCGCACTCCACGCCGCTACCTGTGCTGCGCATGCACACACCGCTATTGCCGCCGCGACAACAGAGATCATCGGCGCCGGATGATCACGCAGGAACCACGCGGCCGTGAGAGTGCATATCCCGACGGCCGGAAGGAGCCAGATTGCGATCGAGTGACGATCGCTGATCGATGCGATCGCCGACAGACCGATCAGTGAGGCAAGGGCACCCGCCCAAGCCGCAAGGGCTGGGATGACCAGCCGGGCGTCGGTCACATGCCGACCTCATCGCGGATCCGATCCACCATCGCTGGACCAATGCCGGACACCTCTGACAACTCCTCGACTGAACGAAAAGGTCCGTTCGCGGTGCGCCACTCGACTATCCGTTCGGCGATGACCGGGCCGACCCCGGGTAACTCCTGCAATTGCTTCGCATCGGAGGAGTTCAGCGATATTCGGGCCGAACCCGACTCTCCTGTGGTGGCACCGACGTTGATCTGCTCGCCGTCCACAAGTACTCGAGCCAGGTTCACCGACTCCAAGGCTTTGTCCTTGGTGGCACCGCCGGCAGCTTCCACCGCATCCTGAACTCGGGAACCCGAGGGAAGTTCGACGACCCCGGGTTCGGCCACTTTTCCCACCACGTGCACCACCACTGTTTCGAGTTGCGCAGGCGTACTGGCTGTCATCTCCGCAGACGCACCTGTGACCGCGGCCCCCTCGGTGACTTCTACGTCGACGGGTGTTACCTCTCGAGGTTGACCGCTGAACCACCACCAGACGATGACCAACGCCAACGCACCGAGAAGAACGAGCGCCGCTTTGCGCGCCCTTGCGTCCCAGGTGAAGAAGAAACGCCGTCCGTTGTCGTCAACGAGCGCATCCTCCTGAGCCCACTGATCGTGGTCGGTGCCGAGAACTCGATTCCCACGTTCTGCTGCCGGAGCCGGGAAATCGTCATCGACTCGGTCGCGCGATTGCGTCGTCGTTCCCGTCTCGGGTGCCGGCCTGCCGCGAGCAGGCTGGCGAGACAACCCGGCTAATCGATCGCGAACCTGGGAGCGGGAACGTGAACGCCACATTCCTCGACGCTACGAATACTCAACCTTGGTGCACCAGAGTCAATCCGAGCCTGTGGACAGGGGGAACGCGGCCTGTGGGC
>CAJXUJ010000232.1 GCA_913061025.1 uncultured Actinomycetes bacterium
ATTGTTCTTAACCCTGGTCAGTGACGTGACCTTGCCCGAAGTACGCCATGAACCCCCTCCGTTGGCAGGTAATGTCGAAAAAGTCAGATGCCCTGCACACAAGCGAACCAAGGAGTGAACAAGTTCATGGGATCGATGAGTAAGAAATTCGCGGTCATCCTGGGTGCCTCGGCGCTCGCGCTGGCCGCATGTTCGAGTGACTCCGGCGACTCCGCCGACAGTGGCTCCGGCGACAGCGGCGGCGACACCGTTGCTTCGCAGTACGACATGAGCGGAATCGACCTATCGATCGGTTCTAAGGACTTCGACGAGCAGCTCATCCTCGGCCAGATGATGGTCCAGGCCTACGAGGCTGCTGGCGCGAATGTCGACGACAAGGTCAACCTCGGTGGTACAGCAGTTGCTCGCGAGGCGCTGCTTTCCGGCGAGATCGACATGTACATGGAGTACAACGGCACCGGCTGGACCGTGCACCTCGGTCAGGAAGATCCGAGCTTCGACCCCGACGAGTTGACCTCGGGCGTTCGCGAGATGGACGCGGCTGAGAACAACATCGTGTGGGTTGGACAGTCACCGTTCAACAACACCTACGGCTTCGCATCCAGCCCGGCTGCGACTGAGGCCAACGGTGGCCCGTTCACGCTCCAGACCATGATGGAGTACGTCCGCGATAACCCGGACGCCGTCGTCTGCATGGAGTCGGAGTTCCCGGATCGTCCCGACGGTCTGATCCTCACCGAGACTGCTACCGGCATCGAGCTTCCCGATGCTCAGCAGAACATCCTCGATACCGGTGTGATCTACACCGAGACCGCGGCTGACAACTGCGACTTCGGCGAGGTCTTCACCACCGATGGTCGTATTCCGGCTCTCGGTCTCACCCTGGTCGAGGACCCGGGTGTGAACATCCTCTACAACGTGTCGGCCACGATCCGTCAGGATACGTACGACGAGGCTCCCGACGCGTTCGACGGCATCACTGATGCGATTCTGGCTCCGCTGGACAACATCAAGATGGCCGAACTGAACGCTCGCGTGTCGGCGGAAGGTGAGGAGCCCGCGGCAGTTGCTCGCGACTACCTCATCGAGCAGGGCATCATCGCTGGCTAGCGACGGAGAGGGCGGGGACTACGGTCCCCGCCCTCTTGCCTCGCGCGGCAGGCCCGTAGAGCAGTGCCCGCAAGAGTTATCCGTAGACACCTGAGTCAGGAGCGTTCGTGGAGGGTGTAACCAGTTGGTTCGACTACATGTCGAGCCGCACCGACCTCATCATGCAAGGTCTTACGCAAACACTGGTGTACGTCGTGGTTGTCACACTGGCCGCGGGTATTACCGCGGTTGTGGTGGCGGTCGTCACCATGCGCCACGCGTTCGCCAAGGAATTGGCGCTCGCGATCTCATCGGTGTTCCTGACCATTCCGTCGCTCGCCTTGTTCACGATCTTCATTCCGATCGTCGGGTTGGGCTTCACGCCGTCGTTCATCGCGCTCTACCTCTACGCGATCATGCCGATCCTTCGCAATACGACAACGGGGCTGGATTCGGTGGACTCAAGCGTTTTGGAATCGGCGAAAGGTATGGGCCTTACCCGGTGGCAGGTACTGACGAAAGTCCAACTGCCCTTGGCCTGGCCGGTCATGCTCGCCGGTATCCGCGTTTCCGCCCTCCTCACGGTCGGGATTTCGGCGATTGCAACCCTCGTCGCCGGCGGTGGGCTCGGTGACTTCATCAAGAGCGGGCTGGCTCGGTTGCCACTTCCCAATTCCCTCGAAGCCATCTGGACGGGCGTCATCTTGTCGCTCGCGTTGGCCTTCGTCATCGATTCATTGCTTCGCGGCGTAGGCCGCTTCACCACACCACGGACCAAGAAAGCCTGACGGGAGATCACGTGAGCGTCGAACCACTCATCAAGCTCGAGCACGTAACCAAGGCGTACCCGGGCGTCGAAGAACCTGCCGTCAAGGACCTCAATCTTGAGGTCAACCCCGGCGAGATCCTGGTCCTCGTGGGGCCGTCTGGCTGCGGCAAGAGCACCACGCTCCGCCTGATTAACAGGATGATTGAGCCTTCGTCTGGGCGGATCATCTATGAGGGTGAGGACGTCACCAAGGGTGATCCGAACGAATTGCGCCGTCGCATCGGATACGTCATCCAGCAGATCGGCCTCTTCCCGCACCGCACGATTGCGGAGAACATCGC
>CAJXUJ010000233.1 GCA_913061025.1 uncultured Actinomycetes bacterium
CCGTCGTCGTTGTCGACTGATGTTCCGCAAGTCCAAGCCGATTGAGATCAAGTCGGTTGACGAACTCGCACTGATGCGCGAAGCGGGCCTTGTCGTTGCCAAGACTCTGGAACTGCTGCGTTCGGAGATTTCTGCGGGAATGACAACGTCTGATCTCGACGCGATGGCTCGGGAAAGCATTGCCGGATACGGAGCAACGCCGTCATTTCTCGGCTACTACGGATTTCCCGCCGTCATTTGCACATCGGTGAATGAGGAAGTGGTCCACGGCATTCCCGGGGATCGGGTGATCGGACCTGCCGACATCGTGTCCATCGATTGCGGTGCGATCGTGGAGGGGTGGCACGGTGACGCAGCTATCTCGATCGTCATGCCCGATGCTGCCGATGAGATTCGCCAGCTGTCGGAAGTAACGCGGTCATCCATGTGGGCTGGCTTGGCACAGGCGCGTGTTGGCCAACACCTTTCGGATATCGGTCACGCCGTCGAAACGTGCATCAGGGATGCGGGTCCCTACGGGATCGTCGAGGAGTACGTGGGGCACGGCATTGGATCGCAGATGCACATGCACCCGCCGGTACCGAATTACGGCAAGCCCGGAAATGGTCCGCGTCTCGAAGCTGGGATGGCACTCGCGATCGAACCCATGGCCACCCTCGGAACCGCAAACGTCGGAGTCCTCGATGACCAGTGGACCGTGGTCACCGACGACGGCAAAGCCGCGGCCCACTGGGAGCACTCGGTAGCTATCACCGACGACGGACCGTGGGTACTTACTTCCATCGAAGGTACCCGTCTGTAGCCTCGTCGGCGATGCCGGACGTCCGACCTGTTTTTAGCGGCGGTACGGGCAGAAGTGGGACCACGGTCCTGGCGAAGCTTCTTCGCGCTCACCCGCATGTGCGAGCGAGTAGACCGCTCGAGATCCGCTGCGTTACCGACTCCGGTGGTCTGCTGGACCTATGTGTGGGGCCTGGCGTCGACGCGCCATGGCAAGTCCGAACATTGCAGCGCGTGCCTGCGGGTCTTGAGCGGGAGTTCGGCCGACGGATGCGTACGCGCTGGTGGCGAAGAACAAACCGACTCGGTCACGAGAGTGGCCTGCACCGGGGAATCACCGAGGAACAACGAGATGCGTTGGTGGCGGGTCTTCGGTCTACCGTCCGCGCCGAGCCGCTCACGGCAGGTCGGGAGTTTCTCGTCGGACTCATGAATGCCCAGGGCGTGACCGATGAGAGTTGGTGGATCGACACGTCTCCACCGAACATTGCGCACGCGGATCGGATCGCGAAACTCATACCGGAGGCGCTGTTCGTACACATGGTGCGCGACGGTCGAGATTCGGCCGCCTCGGTGATGGCGGAGACGTGGGGACCGGATGATCCGGTGACGGCGGTGGAGTGGTGGGCTGTTCGGATGCGCAGAGCGCACCGAGCGCTTCGGCAGATTCCCCCAGAACGAGTACTCACCCTCGCGCTGGAAGACCTCGTGGTCTTCGAACGCGAGCAGAGCTATCGCGCAGTCCTTGATTTCCTGAGCCTGCCCGACCGACCCCGAATGCGCCGATACTTCTCCGATCGAATGCCAGCGGAGCGGGTGAAACCGGGCAGTTGGCGGTCTCGAGTTGCTGATCCAGGTGCCCTGGAGCGTGCCTACGAAACGGCCCGAGATCGGCTCATTCAGGAGGGGATCGAGATCCATGAAGCCCACTAAGCAGGCCCGGGTGCGGTGCCTGATGGGGCTGGGCGTATGCTTCCCAGGCTGATATCGGGCTTCCCCGTCCATCTGCGTCCAACAGCCGCTTTCGCGGCTGCTCCGTGGCGTGCGAAGGCCGGTCCGATTCGGTGGATCGGAACCTCCGGTCCGTGCGAACGAAGGGCACCACATGGGTAAGAAGGACGGCGCGATCGAGCTCGAGGGCACGATCACCGAGTCCCTGCCCAACGCGATGTTTCGCGTGGAGCTCGACAACGGGCACGAAGTGCTCGCACACATCAGCGGAAAGATGCGGATGCACTACATCCGAATCCTTCCGGACGATCGCGTCGTCGTGGAGTTGTCGCCGTATGACCTCACCCGCGGACGCATCGTTTACCGCTACAAGTAACCGACGCCACAAGCGTCGCTAGGGAACGGACAGAGCACATGAAGGTGCAACCGAGCGTCAAGAAGATCTGCGACAACTGCAGGCTGATTCG
>CAJXUJ010000234.1 GCA_913061025.1 uncultured Actinomycetes bacterium
CCACCGTCTTGACGTCCGGGATCTTGTCGAGGATTTCCAGGCCCAGGGTGCCCTGGCCGGCGACCACGTGTTCGTGATCGAACGGGTGGATGAGGACAGCGCCGGTTTCGTCAGAGAACTTCCTTGCTTCAACCAGTGCTTCGTCCACCGTGGTTCCGAAAAAGCGGACATCGGCTCCGTAGCCCTTGGTCGCTTCGATCTTGGGAATGGAAGCGTCGACGGGCATGAAGACGGTGACGTTCACGCCGAGCAATTGACCTGCGAGGGCTACGCCCTGCGCGTGGTTCCCCGCACTCGCCGCCACGACTCCCCGGGCACGTTCCTCATCGGAGAGTTGGGCGATGCGGTTATAGGCGCCCCTGATCTTGAACGAACCAGCCCGTTGCAAGTTCTCCGGGACCAGATAGACCGGACCCCCGACCTGGTCACTCAGCCAGCGGGCCCCTTGAACGGGGATATCCCGAATAACGCCATCTATTCGCTCCGCGGCTCCCCGCACTTCCGCAATGTCCACCGCGGAATAGTGGCACCTCAATGCGGCAGCGCGCGACGCCCTTGGGGTAATTCCTCTGCGGGGCCGAGGCGTGCCCTTGAGGCAGCGCTGCGACCAGCTCCCGCCGCGGAACCGGAATTGCCCGAGGCGGACCCTCGATAGCCGCCCCAGCGACCCCGGGCGTCGGAGTTCTCCCGGTGGAAGGCCTTGACCTCGGCTTCACTCTTCCTGAGGACCAACTCGGCGGCGGGTTGGTCTGTGCGCTGGCGATCGTGTTCCTCGACGGCAGCCTCTCGGGCTTCCTTCAGGCGTTCATCGATCCGCGCGACGAAGGCGCGATAGAAGGCGGCTCGGGCTGTTTGCTTGGTGAACTTCTTCGTCACCAAGAGCCCAGTGGTTCGAGAACGCACCCGGTACTTGTCAGTCCTCCATTCGTCGCCCTCGAGGTAGCGCTGGGCCGTTGTGGCCATTTGCACCGACAGTGACGCGAAAAGGGTGTGGGTCGCGTCGAGATCCGAGGGCATTCCGTAGGCGACGACGTAGGTCGAATCCGAGGCGACGTCGACCATCGCGAAGTTGTTGTGGGCAATCACGACAAACAGCGAGACCAGATGCGTGTTCGCTCGCTTTCCCTTCTCACCGATGGAAACGGTGCGAGTGATCGGACTCGACGGCTGTTCGGTTGACAGTTGTTGCGCGCGCGCTGCGGCGATGTCGATGCTCGCCATTGTTGCGAGCGATTGCGCCTTCATCAGATACGCATCGGCCTCGTGCGGATTGTCCGTGCGCTCGGCCTTGATCAAGAGCGCGCTGATCCGCTCGATCGTCACACTCATGCACTCACCACGATCGGAACGCCGGACGCCTGGTAGCCAGTCCGCAGCAGCAGGGCTGCTTCGGATCCGAGCCGGTACTCCACCAGCAACAGCAGGGACGCGGTGAAGTGGGCATCGTGCATCGCGCTCTCGTGTTGAGTGATGCAGACATGGTGCGCAATTTCGTGCAACACAACGGACTCGCGCATAGCCCACGGCTGATTGCTGGGAATCGCGATGACGCCGTCGCTGTAGTGGGCGCGGGTGCCGCCCTTGCGGTGCCGAACGTGAACCTCCGGCAGACCGAGATCGGCGACGATCTTGGCTGTGTAGATCCGGGCGTCTTCCAGGCTGCCGAATCTGAGTTGGACCGGGGCTTGGATGGTGGAGCCGAAAAAGTCGACCGAACCACCGCGGTCGAGGATGGCCGACCACTGATCCTCGGCTTGGTACACGGCGGTTCGGTGCAGATCGCGAGCGGTGGTCACGAGTTTGGCCACTCCGGCTGCGCATCGGCCTCGGGTCGCGACATGGCACCGGCAGCGATCGCGGCGAACATCGACGCCCCGAGCGCACCTGCTTCGTCGACCTCGCTGACATCGAAATGACCGAGTGCTTCCTTCTTCGCTTCGAGCACCATGGCGTCGTGCACCCAACCGCCGGCGAGCACGGTCCTCGATCTGGGTCCACTGCTGGCTTCAATGAAATCGAGAAGGTCGGTCCCGAGTGCTACGAGGTCGCGGACACCCGCCCGCCACAGTGCGGCGGGGCTGGCGTCGTCGTCGATTCCGGTAACGGACAAACCTGTGTGATCGACGTTGGTCAACGCGAGGTCGTGTGTGCTGGCGGCGAGGGCACGTTC
>CAJXUJ010000235.1 GCA_913061025.1 uncultured Actinomycetes bacterium
GACGTGACGTGACCGATGCACCCACCCATGAAAGACGCGTGGCGATGGTCTTCCAAGAACCACTGCTGTTTCCGACGATGTCGGTTCTCGACAACGTGGCGTATGGACCGCGACGGTCAGGACTGTCGAAGGTCGATGCGCGGGCGAAAGCGGAGGAACTCCTCGGGTGGGTCGATCTGACCGGACTCGGTGATCGCCCCGTGGACCAACTCAGCGGGGGCCAGGCCCAACGGGTCTCACTCGCCCGGGCCCTCGCCGCCGAGCCCCAGGTTCTCCTACTCGACGAACCTTTCAGCGCCCTCGATTCCCCACTACGAGCACGGTTGGCGGTCGATGTCCTAGGAGCGGTTCAGCGGGCATCAATACCCGCCGTGCACGTCACCCACGACCCGACAGAAGCCGACGCCATGGCCCACGGCAGCCCGAGCGGGTCCATACTTTCAATGTGAGAGGCGACTCCCTGCGTCGGCGCGCATCCCGGATCGACAGGTCCTATACGCGGATCGCCGTCGCCACGTCACTCGCCGCGTTCCTGTCCTACGTGGTCGCCAACGCGACACCGCACGCCAGCGCGGTCCCTGCTGCCATTACCGCGGTCGTCGCTACGCAAGCCAGCTTCCATCAGGCAACCAAAGGCGCCTTCATCCAGGTGGTCGGCGCTCTCATCGGTGCCGCCGTTGCACTCGGAATCGTCTCGGTGATCGGCAGCAGCGCCGTCACGATCATCCTGCTCGTGGCCTTGTGTTTCGTGGTGGCTCGCTTGCTGCACGTCGCGAGTCCCGATGAGTCGCCGTTAGTAGCGTCCGCTCTCGCCGTGACCGTCATCCTTGTGATCGGCACGAACCTCACCACTGAACTTGCCGTAGAGAGATTCGTCGGCATCGTTATCGGAGCCGCCTTCGCGATCCTCGCCAGTTACGTCGCTTCCCCCACCAAGGCAACGCGCACGCTTGAAGACACCGCCGACACCATCCAGGACAACATCGGCCTACTACTCGAGCGGATAGCGTCCGAACTGCGCGAGGATCCAACGCCGGATCAGGTTCGCGGGTGGTTCGACGAAGCCGTGGAACTTCGCAACCAGGTACTCGGGCTCGCAGCCGGCATGGAAGATCTCAAGAAGAACCGCCGCTGGAGTATCCGAGTCACCAACGCGGACATCGCAGCCGTCCAAGCGGACGTGGACGCATGCCAGGTGATGTCGACCCGTGCGCTTTCCTTGACGTCCGACCTACGACGAGCTTCCGCCAGCCCATCTGGTTCCGGTGGCGCGATTCCACCGGCGGCCCGAACTCCCCTCGCCGATCTGATCGCGGCGACCGCCGCCAACATGGCCACCGATGACCCCACGCGAACGGTGGGAAAGACCGCCGCACATCAGGCTGTTCGGGAGGCCGAACGCACCGCGCAAATCGCGCTTATCGGCGGCATCGTTTCCCACATGGAACAGATCAACCAGGCGCGCGTCGACGAAGAAGAGGCGTAGGCGCAAGAGACGTGCCCCAGAACCGGGGACAGTGGGAATTGGAAGCCGCGGGCGCGTGGGTCTCGGGCCCCCCGCGCCCGCGGTGGCACAAGTTCACAACGGATCCGTCGACTTCGCATCTTGAAATCGGGCGGACGGGGTACCTGCCCCTAGCGAAGGGGCTAATCGATGCTTGCGAGCGCCTCGGCGTAGTCATTGGAACTGCGGGCCTCGCCCGGGCCGTTCACCACGGACCAGCGGATAACGCCGTCCCGATCCAGGACGTAGGTGGCGCGGGTGGCGAATCCGGTTTCCTCCCAGAAGGCGCCGTAGGCGCGCGAGACCTCACCGTGCGGCCAGAAGTCACTGAGCAAACGGTGGGTCAGACCTTCGGCATCGGCAAACGCCTTCAAGGTGGCCGTCGAGTCACACGAGATGGACAAGGTGACGGTGTCGTCGTTGTCGAAATCCATCTGCCGGTCACGGATCTCACACAGCTCGCCGGTGCAGATGCCGGTGAAGGCGAACGGGTAGAACATCACCACGACCTTTTTGCCGCGGAAGTCTGAAAGCGATACGTCCTCTCCGAACTGATTGCGCAGGGTGAAATCCGGGGCGACCGTGCCTACTTCGAGAGCCATGGTGTTCCTTTCGCGTGACGCAGAGCGGGGCATCCGCCACGAGTTCGGGCGCGGATATCTGC
>CAJXUJ010000236.1 GCA_913061025.1 uncultured Actinomycetes bacterium
GGTACAGCCCGATCAAGCAGGAGTTACTCGATCTTCACGACAACGCGTGGGCCAATAGGGAGAAGGCCGGTGCCGGCGCCTGACGAGAAGTTCGACACCACTGAACGCGCTCGAATCATGGCCGAGTTGCCGCCGGATCCGCACCGGTTGCCCCCTAGGGGTGAATGGTTCTCCTCCGATGCTGAGCGCCACCTGCTCGACCGTCCGAAGTTTTGCCCGATGTGCGCGGGGGACCTTGAGGCCGACGGTGGAATTGCAACGGAGTATTGGACCGGTGACACTCGCAACTTCATGACCTGGTGCGGGGACTGCGGTTGGTTCGGCGAGGTTGTGCGATTCGACATGGTGACCATCCAGGAAGAAGAGCACTGAGTCATAGCGAATCGGTAGTACAGACGGCCGAGTTGTTGGCCTCGGCTCATCGCTGCGGTCGTTTGCTCAGAGCAGATGCCGTGCCCATTACCGATGCGCAGGCTTATGACGTCCAGAGACTGCTCCACCGGGCGCTCCGCCAGGAAGCTCCCGTCGTCGGTTTCAAGTTGGGGTACACCTCGAGCGTGATGCGGGAGGCGATGGGAATCGCCGATCCGAACTACGGACGACTGACGCGCGACATGGTGAAGGCATCGCCGGCGTGTATTGGCTCGTTAACTCAGCCCAAGGTCGAACCAGAGTTCGCCGTGGTCGTGGGTACGAATCTGACAATTGATGCCGTACACGCAAGCATGGAAGTGGTCGATTCGGTGTGGGCTGACTACCAGTTCACCTGGGCACACAACACAGCAGATGGTTCGTCGGCTGCTTGCGCCGTGATCGGTGACGAAATTCCGGTCGATGTTTCATTGACGGACGTCACCATAGAGATGATGTCTAGCTCCGGTGAATCGGCAGCCGTCCGGGCGCAGGATGCGGGGATCGACCTCGATGAGAGCCTGTCCTGGCTGGCCAGCCAATCCGATGTACCTCGCGCGCTGCAGCCGATGGATGTCGTTCTGACCGGTGGACTGCTGGCACCGTTCGACCTTCTCGACGGTGGTTGGATAGAAACAACGTTTAGGTCAGGTTCATGGGTGACGCGAGTGCGCGTGGAGAGGAACGAGTCTGGATGAAGGGCTTGGTTTTCGATTTCGGAGGTCCGGTGCTCCTGACGCCCTTCGAGGTGCGGGCAATCGGTGAGCGCAACCTTGGGCTCCCGCCGGGTTCTTTCGGATGGACCGGGCCGTTCGACCCTTCGGCCGACCCCGAATGGCGCGCCTTTCAATCAGGAGAGATGAACGAGCGTGAGTACTGGGCGATTCAGGCTCAGCGATTTGCTGAACTAACCGGCCGCTCTTCGGACATGGTGTCGATGATGGGTCCTTTCTATGCGGGCGACGAGGATGAACTCGTGCGCCCAGAGGCACGCGCACTCATCGAGGACGCGAAAGCTGCTGGTATCCGGGTTGGTATCCACACCAACGACCTCACGACGTTCCACGATGCAGAGTGGCTCGACCGTATGTCGATCCTGAAGGAGTTCGAGGTCATGGTCGATGGACGGACCGATGGCGTCTATAAGCCCGATCCTGCTTCCTATCGGCTCATGGTCGAGCGGATGGGTATGCCGGCGGAGGACATCGTTTTCATCGATGATCAGCCCAGCAACATTGAAGGCGCGGAATCGGTGGGCATCGTGTGTGTGCATCTCGATCCAACTGATCCGTCGCCGGCTTTCCATCGGGCCCGGACCCTGCTCGGGCTCCCTCGCAACTAGGCCTCAAGTTCAGGAGAGCCTTCCTGAGGTATGGCGATTCCGCGATCCATCAATCGAAGGCCCCACCCGACACTCGGTCCGATCAAAAGAGCAAAGAGCACGGTGCCAATCCCGACCGTTCCACCAAGTAGCCAGCCAAGTACAAGGACGGTGACTTCGATGCCCAATCGCACTCGGGATACCGGCCAGCCGTAGCGCTCATGTAGTCCGGTCATCCAGCCGTCGCGGGGACCGGGCCCGAGATTTGTGGTGAGATACAGGCCGCTACCCAGGCCGATCAGGGCGATGCCCGCAAGAACGAACCCAAGCCGCATCCACAGGGGATCGGGGTGCGGAATGAACTGAACGCCCACCTGTAAGGCGATCGCGATGACGATGGCATTGGCAATCGTCCCCAACCCTGGGCGCTC
>CAJXUJ010000237.1 GCA_913061025.1 uncultured Actinomycetes bacterium
GTTGGACGCCGACCCAAGTTCACCTGGATCGCAACCGCGCTCGCTCTTCTCATCCTTGCTGGCTTCAGCACCACGCTGAAGGCGGACGGTGTTGCCACCTCGGAGTCCTTCGTCAACGCATCCGAGGTCGATTCGGTGATCGGGCAGGAGATCCTCGTCGAGAACTTCGCCGCGGGCCTTGGTAGCGAGACGTTGATTACCGCAAACGAGAGCGCTGCCATGGATGTCCTCGAGACGGTTGAGACCACTCCGGGAATCGACAGTGTTGTCTGGCAGACCGACCTGCCGCCGGGAGCCGAGGGTGCACAAATGGCCGAGCCCAAGGTGGTCGATGGTCGCGTGTTGCTGCTCGCAACGCTCTCCGATGCTCCGGACTCCGATGCCGCTGAAGTCCTGATCGGTGATCTGCGAACGGAACTGGCAGGGATTCCGGGCGCAGATGCACGGGTAGGCGGCCCCACAGCGGTCGACTACGACATCAACCAGGCGAACCTGCGCGACCGCAACGTGATCATTCCGCTCGTTCTCTTCGTCATCTCGATCATCCTGATCATCCTGCTGCGATCACTCGTTGCGCCGCTTCTACTGATCGGCACCGTGATCTTGTCCTTTTTCGCCACCTTGGGCGCATGCGCGATCGCGTTCAACCACATCTTCAACTTCCCCGGCGCCGATGCATCGTTCCCGCTGTTCGCGTTCGTGTTCCTTGTCGCACTCGGCGTGGACTACAACATCTTCCTGATGACTCGCGTGCGTGAGGAGTCGAAGACCATCGGTACCAGACCCGGCATCCTGCGTGGCCTCACCGTCACCGGTGGAGTGATCACCAGCGCCGGCATCGTGCTTGCCGCCACGTTCCTCGTGCTGGGCGTGCTACCGCTGGTCGCACTGCGCCAGGTTGGGTTTGCCGTTGCGCTCGGTGTCTTGATCGATGCCTTCATCGTGCGAACCACACTCGTGCCGGCCCTCGCCTACACAATCGGACGCAAGGTGTGGTGGCCGAGCAAACTTGCCAGCGCCGAGCAACCAGAGGATGAACGCGAACCGGAAGTAGTGGCCTAGGAAAGGGTCGAGGTGGCGAGCACCTGCTCACCACCACCCGCGCTGTCCTCTTCGGGCATCACGAAGATGAGCGCGACCCGGTCGAGCAGTCCGAACACATCAGGCAAGGGCACTGCGTTGTAGAACGGCTGTTCGGCGTCGAAGAACGTCTGGTTGACGAGGGGCTGGGGTGCAAGGAACTCCGAGGACGATTCACTCGCCCGCGTCATGTACTCCTGCCAAGCCTCGTTGTGCAATAGATAGGCATCCCGCGCCCGCTCGATGTCCGCGTGCCAAATGGCGATCGGAAGCGCAGCAACCTCATCACCCGCAGCCGCAATGTCCGCTACCGCCTGCGTTGCCAGATCCCGCAGTTCCCCATCGAGTTCAGCCTGATCGTCCCCTGAGCCATGGTCCTCGAAGGCAGCGGTCACCGAGTCCTGCAATTCACCCATGACCGCCTCGGATGCCTCCACCCGATCCAGCAAAGCCCGCATCTCGACCCCCCGCCAGACCCAGTCGGCCGCGAGGATGCCTCCTACAGCCAGGGTGAGGACGAAGGCCAGTGCACCGGCCAGCCAGGGAACCCATCGGCGGTGGATCCACGAACCCTTCGGTTGGGTCGCAGCAGCGGGAGCCATCGCGGAAACGGGCTCGGTCGAGCCTGAGGGCTCGGGGGCGTAGGGCTCCATGTCGTCCATTGTGGGAGAAATTGTGGCCAATCACCTGTCGTTGCCCACGCACGGGGCATTACGGTTGTCCGCCGTGACCGTGGAAACTGCTCCCGACTGGCGCGTTCGATACGGCGATCTCGTCGCCGACCTCCGCCGCCAGCTCGCCGCGCTGCCCGCGAACCAACCCCTCCGGCTAGCGAAATCCACCTCCAACCTGTTCCGCCCCCGGGCCGACTCGGCCGCGGGTCGACTCGACGTCACCGGCTTCGACGGCGTGCTGAACGTGGATCCTGAGACTCAGACCGCGGAAGTCCTCGGCATGACCACCTACGAGCACCTGGTCCAGGCAACGTTGCCATACGGGCTCATGCCGTTTTGCGTGCCGCAGCTGAAGACGATCACGCTGGGCGGTGCCGTGACCGGCCTGGGAATCGAGAGTGCGA
>CAJXUJ010000238.1 GCA_913061025.1 uncultured Actinomycetes bacterium
CCCTCGAGGCCGGCGCGATCGAGTGCCTGTTCCTCGGTATCGCAGGTGAGCAGGCCGAAGCCGACTGGAACTCCGGAATCGAGGGCAACCCGGGTGAGTCCGTCGGTGGCCGCTGAACAGACGTAGTCGAAATGCGGAGTGCCGCCTCGGATGACCACTCCCAGCGCCACGACTGCATCGAAGCGACCGGAATTGGCCGCGTGACCGGCGACGACGGGAAGCTCGAAGGAACCCGGAACCGTGAACTCCTCGACCTCGATGCCAGCGCCCTGCGCGATGCGCTGCGCTCCGGCTCGAAGTCCATCCATCACAGTGGTATGCCAGGAGGCCGCGACGATGGCCACGCGCATGCCTGAACAGGCGTCAGCGTCGATCGCCAGATCGGGTGCACCCGCGCCACTCATCAGGCGTTCTCTGTTTCAGCAGCGTCGGGTGAGTACGCGTGCCCCATGCGTAGCGCCTTGGTTCCGAGGTAGGCCTCGTTGTGCTCGTTCGGATCGATCACCAGCGGAACGCGTTCGACAACGGACAGGCCGTAACCCTCGAGGCCCGCGCGCTTGGACGGGTTGTTGGTGAGCAGACGCATCGATCGGATGCCGAGATCGACCAGGATCTGCGCGCCGGTGCCGTAGTCCCGGGCATCCACGGGCAAGCCGAGTTCGATGTTGGCATCAACGGTGTCGTGGCCTTCGTCTTGCAGCGCATAGGCACGAAGTTTGTCCAGCAGACCGATGCCGCGGCCTTCGTGCCCACGCACGTAGAGCACCACTCCCCTGCCTTCTTCCCCGATCGCGCGTAGGGCCGCGTGCAACTGCGGGCCGCAATCGCACCGCTGCGAACCAAAGACGTCTCCGGTGAGGCACTCGGAGTGAACTCGGGTGAGGACGGCGTCGCCGTCACCGATATCTCCGGCCACGAGCGCGACGTGCTCGCTGCCGTCGATTTCACTGCGATAGGCAACGGCGCGGAAATCGCCGTATTCGGTGGGTAGCGGGACGTCGACCACTCGGGTGACGTGCGACTCGCTCTTGCGGCGGAAGCGGATGAGATCGGCGATGGACACCAGGACGAGTTGGTGCTCATCGCAGAACTCGCGGCACTGGGTGGCGTTCATCATGGTGCCGTCGTCGTTGACCATCTCGCAGAGCGCACCGGCCGGATGAAGACCGGCCATCCTGGTGAGATCGACCGCGGCCTCGGTGTGACCGGCGCGGCGGAGCACGCCGCCTTCCACTGCGCGCAGCGGCACCACATGGCCCGGTCGGGTGAGATCGCTCGGTTCGGTGGCGGAATCGGCGAGCACCTTGATGGTGCGGGCGCGGTCCTTCGCGGAGATGCCGGTGGCCTCGACGTCCTTGGCATCGACGGTGACGGCGTAGGCGGTGCCGCGGCGGTCCTCGTTCACGCTTGCCATGGGAGGCAGTTCGAGGCGGTCGAGGTCCTCGGGGATCATGCCCACGCAGATGTAGCCGGAGGTGTGCCGGATCATGAAAGCCGTCAACTCGGCGGTGGCGAGTCCGGCCGCGAAGATGAGATCGCCCTCGTTCTCACGGTCCTCGTCGTCGATCACCACGATGGGTCGACCCGCACGCAACTGCTCAAGGGCTTGCTCGATGGTGTTGAGAGCGACCCCGTCCGGACTTGCCGGAGGAACAGGCTCGACCGAACCAGCAGGAGCCGGGGCGAGCAGGGTGGTGTCTTCTTCGGCACCGAATAGTTCGTCTGCCGGAATCATCGGTTCACCAACTTCTCCACATACTTGGCGAGGATGTCGACCTCGATGTTGACATCGTCGTTCACCTTCCGTGAGCCAAGCGTCGTTTCGGTCAAGGTAGTCGGGATGAGCGAGACGGTGAACTCACCGTCGGCCACCGACGCAACCGTTAACGATACGCCGTCCACCGTGACCGAGCCTTTTTCAACGAGGTAACGCTCGAGTTCAGCGGGAATAGCGATCGCGACCACGGTCCAATCGTCCGACGGCTCGATCCGTGCGATGCGCCCGGTGCCGTCCACGTGGCCCTGGACGATGTGTCCGCCGAGGCGACCGTCAACGCGCGCGGCCCGCTCGAGGTTCACCGGATCCCCGGTGGTGAGCGTGCGAAGCGAGGTCCGGTTCAAGGTCTCGAGCATGACGTCCGCGGCAAACCA
>CAJXUJ010000239.1 GCA_913061025.1 uncultured Actinomycetes bacterium
TGCCGTTCTTCTTGTTCGGCTTGATGGAGTGGGCGCGGACAAAACGCCCCACCTTGCCATCCGGGGTCACGGGTGCCCTCTCGATGACGAGAGTGGCGTCCTTCTTCACCGCCGCCGGAACGACGGTGCCTTGGAACCGGATCTTCTCCCCTGCCTGGAAGGTGGCCCGGAAAATGCTCCCCTTGGTGCGAACCCCGTCAGGACCGACCATCGGCACTGGGAACAGCGCCCGCGTCAGGTTCGGGGCCTTAGTTGTCATCGCCTGGTAGTCCGCGGCCGACAACTTCGAGGCATCCGAGGAGATCACCAGTTTGGTTCCGGCCTTGGTGATCCCTGCGCGGGTCTCGTTGTCGTCAGGAACGGTCGTCACCCTTGAGGTGACAAGGCCACCCGCAGTCGACAAGGCCTTTGCACTAGCTTGCTTCGGCTCGGTGGGCGACAGTGCGATCTGCGACTTGGCGACCATGGCTGTGTCAGCAGCGTTTGCGGGGGCGGTGGGACTTTGCAGCGCTGCCCCTGCAGCCACCGCGGTGGGCACCTTCTGTGACGGGATCGGGGTTGAGGCCCATGGCCCCACCCACGCGCCGGACGTAGACGACGGGAGCGAAGGGGTCTGGGTCGGGGCGGAGGTCGGAACCGCTGTGGGAACGGCGGTGGGGACCGCGGTTGGCTCTGCCGTGGGAACGGCCGACGGCACACCCGAGGGAACGCTCGGATCTGCGGGCAGGCTCGGATCGGCCGACGCCGGCGCACTTCCCACCATCGCTGCCGTCACTGCAATCGCGGCAGCAATTGCCACCGGCCCCCGTGATCGGGTCTGAACCCGGTAGACCCAAGAATTAGCCCTCGTTCGCATCAACACACTCCATCGTCAAAAAACACCCACCCAATGCGGGACCACCACCATAAGAAACCGGCAGGGCCACGAACCGCGATGTGTTCGGACTTCTCACGGGATCGACCTAGACGCGTGTCGCGGCTCTAGCGTGACCGCCGTGAACGAGGTGGATGACTCACGGCGAACATCGGGCACGCGAGCACTGGTGTTGACCGTGGCCCTGAGCACGGCAGGTAGCGCCACCGCCCTGATTAGTGCCACGGGAATCACAACTGCCGCTGGTGGCTTGAGCCGCGGGGCGCTCTTCTCCGGGCTGTTTCTCGCGCTGAGCATGGCCGCCGGGGCAGTTGCCTTGCCTTTCGCCCCTCGGGCGGCGCATCGGTTCGGCACTCGTCAGGCAGTCCTGGGCTTTTGGTCGATCGTCGCCGCCGCCTGGATTGCCAGCGGCGCCCTCGTCATCGCCGGAGTTCCCCCGATGTGGGTGGTGATGATCGCCGCACCGGTGGTCGGGGCAGGCAGCGCGATCGCGGGCGTTCTCTCGAACATCGTCTACCGCGCTTACCTGGAGTCCGCTGACTTCTCCGCCGTCGTCGCGCGGATGACCGTGTGGCGCGGCATCGGGTGGGGACTGGGAGCTCTCGCCGGTGGCTTTTTCCTGAACTCCGGTTCCGAGGGAATAGGGCTGGTCGCCGCAGGCCTGGTGAAGATTCCGCTGCTCCTCGTGCTCGCTCGTCACGCTCCGGCTCATGGTCTCGCCACACCCGAGAGTCCCAAGGCTCCATGGCACGAGATCCGCGAAGCGTTCGCCGAGAGCCCGACACTGCGACGAACCGCGGTGATGGGTGTGGCCATGGCGCTGTTCGTCGCTCCCGTGATGACCCTCGTGGTGCCGATCGCCCAGTCGCTGCGTCATGCACCGCTCTACCAGGGGGCCGGATTCTTGATGGTCGGCTTCGCGATCGGGGAACTGCTCTCCCCGCAGGTGGTGGCGAAATTGCCGCACGGTGGACGACCACTGGTCAACGCCGCGCGCACCGGCGCGATCGCCGGCGGGTTCCTCATTGCTCTGGGCCTGATCTCCGGCTTCTTCTCCTTCCGCACCGAATTGGGTCTGTGGGCAGTCGTCGCAATTGGTATCGGCGCTTTTCGGTTCGCCTCCCGGGCTTTCAGTCAGGGCTCCGCGGCTGCGTCGCGCGGTCTGGAGAACGCTGCGTCTAGCCTCGCGGCCGCCGCGTTTATCGCCGGCATCGCCGGGCCTATCGGCGTGCTCGGATGGAGTCTCGCCCTTGGATCATTGGG
>CAJXUJ010000240.1 GCA_913061025.1 uncultured Actinomycetes bacterium
CCGATGAGAACCGGGGTCCAGACCTCGGGCACCGCTTACTCGCCGAGCGTGGCGAGGGTGGCGTCAGCCACCCATGACCTCGCGCATCAAACGAGCGGTGGCACTCGGTGTGCGACCGACCTTGACGCCGACCGCCTCAAGCGCCTCCTGCTTCGCAGCAGCTGTTCCCGCCGATCCGGACACGATGGCGCCAGCGTGGCCCATTGTCTTGCCCTCGGGCGCGGTGAACCCTGCCACGTAGCCGACCACCGGCTTGGTGACGTTCTCTGCGATGAAGGCCGCGGCCCGTTCCTCCGCGTCTCCACCGATCTCGCCGATCATCACGATGGCGTCGGTCTCGGGGTCATCCTGGAACGCAGCCAGACAATCGATGTGGGTGGTCCCGATGATCGGGTCACCACCGATACCCACGCAAGTAGAGAAACCGATATCACGGAGTTCGTACATCATCTGGTAGGTCAAGGTTCCCGACTTCGACACCAGGCCGATGCGACCGGGCTTGGTGATGTCGGCCGGGATGATGCCGGCATTCGACTGACCGGGACTGATGATGCCCGGGCAGTTCGGGCCGATGATCCGAGTGCCACCGGCATTCTGCGAATACTGGAAAAACTGAGCGGTGTCGTGAACCGGGATACCTTCGGTGATCACGACGCACAGCGGGATAGATGAGTCCACCGCTTCCTCGACCGCCCCCTTGGCGAAGCGAGGAGGGACGAAGACTACGGACACGTTGGCGCCCGTCTCGGCCATCGCGGAAGCGACGTCGCTAAAGATCGGGATTCCGTCGACTTCTTGACCTGCCTTGCCCGGCGTGACGCCGGCGACGACCTCTGCACCACTCGCCACCATGCGGCGGGTGTGCTTGGTGCCTTCCGACCCGGTCATGCCCTGCACCAGGATCTTGCTGTTGGAGTCCAGCCAGATAGCCATTGGTCTGTTACCTACTTTCCAGATGCTCGGGCCGCCGCCAATTCGGCGACTCGTCGGGCAGCGTCGTCCATGGTTTCCACGAGTTCGATGAGGTCGTGTTCCGCTTCGTCGAGAATCCGGCGACCCTCCTCGGCGTTGTTGCCGTCGATCCGACACACGATGGGTTTGGTGACAGGCTCGCCACGTTCTTCCAGCATGGTCATCGCCTGGACGATGCCGTTTGCCACGGCGTCGCACGCGGTGATTCCACCGAAGACGTTGACAAAGACCGCTTGGACGTCGGGATCGTTCAGGACGATGTCCAGACCGTTGGCCATGACCTCCGCCGAAGCCCCGCCGCCAATATCGAGGAAGTTCGCAGGCTCGACGCCGCCGAATTCCTCTCCCGCGTAGGACACCACGTCGAGCGTGCTCATCACCAGACCGGCACCATTTCCGATGATGCCTACCGAACCATCGAGCTTGACGTAGTTGAGGTCGAGTTCACCGGCCCGAAGTTCGATCGGGTCGGTTCCCTCCCGATCGATGAAGTCCTCGTGGTGCGGATGCCGGAAGGCGGCGTTGCCGTCCAAGGTCACTTTGCCGTCGAGCGCCAACACGCGGCCGTCCGGCGTCTGAACGAGCGGGTTCACCTCAACGAGGGTTGCGTCCTCTCCGACGAGCGTCTCCCACAAAGTCACCAGGATGTCTGCGACCTGCGCGCGAACAGCCTCCGGGAAGTTCGCCTCGGCCGCAATGTCCCGCGCGAGAGTGGGGCTGACACCTTCGAGGGCATCCACCCGGATCTTGGCAAGGGCGTCGGGATTGTTCGCCGCCACTTCCTCGATGTCCACGCCACCCTCGACACTCGCCATAGCAAGGAAGGAGCGATTCGCCCGGTCAAGCAGGAAGGAGACGTAGTACTCCTCGGCGATGTCCGATGCCTCGGCCACGAGTACGCGATGGACCGTGTGGCCCTTGATGTCCATGCCCAAGATCGCTTCGGCTTTGGCCCGCGCATCCGCAGGATCATCCGCCAGCTTTACTCCGCCGGCTTTACCGCGACCTCCGGTCTTCACCTGGGCCTTGACCACAACCGGGCCACCTACCTCGACGGCAACCACCTCCGCCTGTTCGGGCGTGGTGCAAACATCACCGCTGGTGGTTGGCACGTTGTGCCGGACGAATAGCTCCTTGGCTTGGTACTCGTAGAGATCCACTG
>CAJXUJ010000241.1 GCA_913061025.1 uncultured Actinomycetes bacterium
TTCACCAACAACATTGACCACTACACCAAGAGCATCTTGATCGCTGGCGTGGTGCTCGCCTTGATGATCCTGCCCACAGTATCGGCGATTTCCCGCGAGGTCTTCCTGCAGGTTCCCCGGGGCCATATCGAAGCTAGCCTCGCACTCGGAGCAACCCGCTGGGAAATGATCCGGATGTCGGTCTTCCCCTTCAGTCGGCCGGGCATGATCTCGGCCGCGATGCTCGGCCTCGGTCGCGCACTCGGCGAAACCATCGCCGTCGCACTCATTCTTTCGGCCGTCTTCGAAATCAACTGGAAGATCACCGAACCTGGCGGCAACTCCATCGCCGCGAACATCGCCCTCAAATGGGGTGAAGCTGGCGCCAATGGCCGAAGCGCACTGATCGCCACTGGCCTGGTCCTGTTCTTCATCACCCTCATCGTCAACATGACCGCGCGGTGGGTTGTCAACCGCCGCAAGGACTTCTCGGGAGCCAACTGATGAGTGTCACCACCGATGTTCATAAGCGGATTGCGCCCGAGAACGATCCTGATCGCCTCACCGGGAAAGTTCTCCCTCGCTGGGCACCAGCCGCATCCCTTGCGCTGGGATTGGCCGTCGGCGTCCTGGTGCTTCTCACCGGGGTCACCATCATCGGCCTCACCTGGTGGGTGGTCGCCCTTCTCGTCTATCTGATCGTCTACGCCGGCTGGACTTTCGCGGTCGAGGGCCGGCGCCACGCGTCCGATCGCATCGCGACGGCCCTGATTTACCTCACCGCTGCCGCAGCGATCATTCCACTCGCATGGATTCTGATTACCGTTGTCGCCAAGGGTGTCTCCGTTATCAACCTGGAGTTCCTCACCTCCACGATGCGAAACGTGAATCCGCGTGCTGAGGGCGGTGGTGTTCTACACGCGATTCTCGGAACGCTCACTCAGGTCGGCATCGCGACACTGATCTCGGTTCCGATCGGAATCCTCACAGCGATCTACCTCAGCGAGTATGGGCGTGGACGCCTGGCGCGAAGCATCAACTTCTTCGTCGACGTGATGACCGGTATCCCCTCGATCATCGCCGGCATGTTCATCTTCACCTTCTGGATCCTGACCCTTGGCTTCCCCCAGTCCGGACTCGCCGCAGGCTTGGCGTTGAGCATTCTCATGATCCCGGTCGTTATCAAGTCGGCCGAGGAAATGCTGAAGATCGTCCCGAACGAACTTCGAGAAGGAGCCCTCGCCCTCGGAGTGCCAAAGTACAAAGTAATCATCAAGATCGTCATCCCCACAGCGATCAGCGGCATCATCACTGGAGTCATGCTCGCGGTGGCCCGTGTGACGGGAGAGACAGCGCCGCTACTTCTTACGACCTTCTTGGCTCAGGACATCAACCTGAATGCGTTCAGTGGATCCCAGGCTTCTCTCCCCACCTTCATCTGGGATCAGATAGCCCGAGGAACACAGGCCTCACTTGATCGCGCCTGGGGAGGCGCTTTCGCCCTCATCTTCATCGTGCTTGTCTTCTACTCAGGGGCACGGATTTTGGCAGCAATCTACGCACCTAAGGAGCGGTGATGGACCAGCAGGAAGCGACGGTATCGTCGGAACTCACGAAGGACTCGGTTGTGCAGACCACCGGACAGGAGCAAATCGTGTCGTCAGCCATGCCCTCCGCGGGGAGCGCTACTCGGTTTCGTATCGAGTTAAGGGATCTCGATATCTACTACGGCGACTTCCTTGCTGTGCAAGGCGTCAACCTCCAGGTGCTGCCCCAGTCCGTCATGAGCTTCATTGGACCATCCGGCTGCGGCAAGTCGACAGTTCTGCGCTCCATCGACCGCATGCACGAGGTCACCCCGGGCGCGCGCGTCAGTGGGCAGGTCCTTTTGGACGGCGAGGACATCTACGCACCGAACGTCGATCCGGTCCTCGTTCGCCGAACGATCGGCATGGTCTTCCAGCGCCCCAACCCGTTCCCCACGATGTCCATCTACGAGAACGTGATCGCTGGCCTCAAGTTGGAGAAGAGCAAAGGCTCCCGTAGGTCGAGCCTCGACGACACCGTCGAGAAGTCCCTGCGCGGCGCGAACCTCTGGGACGAGGTCAAGGATCGCCTCGACCGCCCCGGTGCCGGCCTCT
>CAJXUJ010000242.1 GCA_913061025.1 uncultured Actinomycetes bacterium
TCGGCGAGGCCCTTGTCGACCTTCACGACGGGAACGATGTTCTTGGTCTTCCACAGGTACTCGGCGGTGCCAACACCTTCAATATCGCGATCCATGGTTCCTTCGAAGAGGATCGCTGCGAGAACGCGATCGCCATTGAAGGCCGAGTTGGTGATGATTCGGCTGCGCATCTGGTGGACGAGATCGAACATCTGCTCATCGCCGGAGTACTCGTTCTCCTCGATGCCGTAAAGCTTGAGTGCCTTGGGCGTGCTTCCGCCACTCTGATCGAGTGCAGCGATGAAGCCCTTGCCCGAGCGGAACTTTTCCGCCATCTCCTGGTTCATGGGGGTCCTTCCCGGATGGTTTGCCAGTGAGCCTCCAGCCTACTCAGGACCGTGCAAGCGTTTCCAGGAGTGCCGAGGCTAGCGGCGACTCAGCCCATCAAACGGCGCCCGCCTACCATCGTGGGAACAGCCGAGGAGGTAGAAGGCCATGAAAAGAATTTTGGCTCGCGTAAGCGGTGTTGGCATGGCACTCGCACTCGCGAGCGGACTTATCGCGTCCACAGCACCGGTCGCCTCGGCCGCGGAGGAAATGACCACTGTCACCGTCAAGGTAAAAGGCCCCGGCGCAAACAAGATGACGATCACCCCGTACTCGATTGCTCAGGAGGAAGTCGGCGAAACGCCATTTCGTACCTGGGAGGGCAAACCACTCTCGGTGAAAAAGAGAAAAGTCACCTTCACCATTCCAACGGCCTACACCGACAGCATGTCTCTGCTTGTGGAACCAAAATGGGAGCGTGGAAGTGCTGGCTATGTACCGATGGCCGCACTCTCCAAAGATGGCGGCTACTGCTATCCCGGAACCGCCAAGAAGCGAGTGAAGATCAAACTCAAGGTCGTCAAGCAGGAAGTTGAGGGCTACGGCGAAACAGCCGTTATTCCCAATGCTTATTGGGTGAAAGCCGGGAAGCCGGACACCCCTCCCGGGCACCAAGACGCTCCGTATTGCCAGGTTTCTCGATAGCGGAACTATCCCGGGGGAACTTGCCCAAATCGATAGCGACGAATCCACGCGTGCATGGCGATTGCCGCCGCCGCTCCTACATTGATCGATCGCGTCGACCCGAACTGGGCGATGGACACCGTCGCACTACACGCCTGTTGTGCATCGGCAGATAGTCCCGCTCCCTCCTGGCCGAAAAACAGCACGCAGGCCTCGGGAAGATCGAACCCCTCGAGAGGCACTGATCCGTCGATGTTGTCTAGACCGATGATCGGCAGATTGTTCTCCTCGCACCAGGAAGCGAGTTCGTCTACTGAATTGTGGTGGCGGATGTGTTGATACCGATCGGTAACCATCGCTCCACGACGGTTCCAACGACGACGTCCCACGACATGTACCTCTTTGGCAAGGAAGGCATTCGCTGTGCGCACTATGGAACCGATGTTGAAATCGTGTTCGAGGTTCTCGATGGCTATGTGAAACGGATGCCGCTTGGTGTCGAGGTCCTCGACGATCGCCTCAAGCTTCCAATATCGGTACTCATCGGCAACGTTCCTGCGATCGCCGTCGCGCAACAGTTCTTGATCCAGGCGCTGATCAGCAGGCCAGTCGCCAACCCAGGGGCCGACCCCTGGCTGGGTGGGGAATTCGACGCCTGCGTCGTCGTCATTCAAGGCCGAGGTCAGCCAGTGAATAGGCGGCGCGATAAGCCAATCCACGCTCCACGATCGCCGGTCCCGCACCGCGGTCGACGATGACAGCGACACCAGCGATCTCCGCTCCAGCCTCGATGAGGGCGTCAACAGCCGTCAGGACGGAGCCGCCGGTGGTGGACGTGTCTTCCACAGCGAGGACACGACGGCCCGCGACGTCCGGACCTTCAACGCGACGCTGCAGACCATGCGCCTTCTCCGACTTACGAACCACGAATGCGTCCAGCCGTTCACCTGCCCGAGCAGCCGAATGCATCATCGCCGTCGCCACCGGATCAGCGCCCAGAGTCAGTCCACCGACGGCCGAGTAGTCCCAGTCGCCGGTGACCTCACGCATCACATCGCCGACGAGTGGGGCCGCGATCGAATCGAGCGTCACCCGGCGCAGGTCGACGTAATAGTCCGCTTCCCT
>CAJXUJ010000243.1 GCA_913061025.1 uncultured Actinomycetes bacterium
GTCGAGCTTCTCTACGGAACGGGAACGCGGATCTCCGAGGTGGTCGGCCTTGACGTGGACGACGTCGATCTGGAGGGTTCCACGCTCGTCGTCACCGGCAAGGGGAATAAGCAGCGGCGTCTTCCGTTCGGCGCAGCCGCCCACGATGCGGTTAGCGCCTACCTCATCCGTGGCCGGCCAGCCCTAGCCCAGGCCGCGACGGGCACCCGCCGGCCGGGGGCGGCCCTCTTCCTGGGAGTTCGTGGCTCACGGCTCTCGCGCCAAGCTGCCTGGGAGGTGGTTAAACGCAGCGCCGAGTCCGCGGGCGTGGGGGATCAGGTCGGCCCGCACACCCTTCGGCATTCCTATGCCACCCACCTGATGGAGGGGGGTGCGGACGTGCGCGTGGTCCAAGAACTCCTCGGGCACGCCTCGGTCACGACCACCCAGATCTACACCCTGGTCACAGCCGACGCGCTGCGCGAGGTGTACGCCGCCAGCCACCCTCGAGCGCAGTAGGCTCCCTGCGAGATGAAGGGATGCCGATGACTGACGAGCAAGACCCGGCGGCCAGCGTGGCCCCCGCCGACTCGCCCAACGAGCCACCGGCACCGGATCCGATCACCACCCATGGGCCAGCTCGGGTCATCTCGATGGTCAACCAAAAGGGTGGCGTCGGCAAGACCACGTCCACCGTCAGCCTCGGTGCCTCCCTCGCCGGCTATGGCCGCCGAGTTCTCCTGGTCGATTTCGATCCCCAGGGAGCGCTGTCGGTAGCGCTGGGCTACAACCCCAACGAAATGGACCTCACCGTCTACAACCTGTTGACCGATCCCAACTGCCACGTGGGCGACGTTCTCCTGCAGACAGACGTTCCAGGCATGGACCTCATCCCCAGCAACATCGATCTCTCGGCCGCGGAAATCCAACTGGTGTCCGAAGTGGGACGGGAGTACGCACTTCAGCGGGCGCTTCAGCCGGTGATTGCCGATTACGACATCGTCTTGATCGACTGTCAGCCGTCGCTGGGCCTGTTGACCATCAACGCGCTGACCGCCAGCACCGACGTGATCATCCCGATGGAGACCGAGTACTTCGCGCTCAGAGGTGTCGCGTTGCTCAAGGACACCATTGACAAAGTCATGGGCCGACTGAATCCGGATCTGCGCATCCTCGGGGTGCTCGCCACGATGTACGACCCCCGAACCCTGCACAGCCGCGAGGTGCTCGAGACGGTGACCAAGGCATTTGGTGACCAGGTCTTCACCACGGTCATCAACCGCACTGTGAAGTTCCCGGACGCCGCGGTTGCGGGAGAGCCGATCACCTCGTTCGCCGCGAGTAGTTCTGGCGCCGAGGCTTACCGACGCTTGGCTAGGGAAGTTCTGGCCCGGTGACCATCTCCACGGACACACCGGGAGAGTCGGTCGACGTCGAGGAGCAAGGGTCCTCGGGCGGGTTCTCCGTCAAGGTAGGCGACTTCGAGGGTCCCTTCGACCTGCTGCTGTCGTTGATCTCCAAGCACAAGCTTGAGGTAACCGAACTTGCGCTGCATCAGGTCACCGATGAGTTCATCGCCTACATCAAGGGCAAGGGCTCGGAGTGGGAACTGGACGAAGCCAGTTCCTTCCTGGTGGTTGCTGCGACCCTGCTTGATCTGAAGGCTGCGCGGCTGTTGCCCAGCGGTGAGGTCGAGGACGAAGAAGACCTCGCGTTGCTGGAAGCACGCGATCTATTGTTCGCGCGTCTTCTGCAGTACCGCGCATACAAGGAAGTCTCCGGTCTTCTCGCGCAACAAATGGAGACGGCGAGTAAGCGTCTTGCGCGCACCGTGTCGCTCGAGCCGCAGTTTGCGGCCCTCCTGCCCGAGGTCCTGATCGGTTTGGGGCCCGACCAGTTCGCAGCACTGGCGGCAATGGCACTGGCACCCAAGGAGGAGGAACAGGTAGGGACCGGTCACCTGCACGTGCCCAAAGTGAGCGTGCGCGAGCAGGCCGCGATCATCGTGCAGCGTCTGCGGCGTGCTCGGACGTCAACGTTCCGCGCACTGGTGTCCGATGCCGATTCTCTGCTCGTCGTCGTTGGTCGTTTCCTTGCGCTGTTGGAGCTGTATCGCGAACACGTCG
>CAJXUJ010000244.1 GCA_913061025.1 uncultured Actinomycetes bacterium
GACTGGCCGGCCCGAGAAGCATCGGGTGTTTTCCTTAATGACCAGACCCCGGAGTCGATCTCACCCGGAGGTCGCCTCGCATCACTTGTCGAATCCGGAGCACTGCAGCCTCGATCGGTGAGTTGGATCGCCGACCCGGTTCTGCTGCAGTCGGTGCGCGACATGTCCGACGGCTACCAGGTTGAACGCGGTGGCGAAGTAGTGGTAGGTGATCGCAGCGACGACGCGGCGCAATGGCTAACGTCCCTCAACGACGCTCTGGAGAACGCGCGACCACCCGCCACCACATCACCCGTCTTGCGGGTGCTGCCCTATGCGGACATCGACGCGACCGCAGTGGCGCGAGCGGATATGACAACGGACGTCATCCGTTCGATCACCCAGGCGCCTCCCGTGGCATCCGCCGCGATCGGTCAGCAGGTGATGGGCGGCTACTACTGGGCGCCCTTCGGTCGCATCGATAAGGACACTGCGGATCTGGTGGCGTCCGCGGGTGTTCGTACTGTGATCCTGTCCGGTCGCGCGCTCCCCGCGCAGGATGCTTACGCGGGCGCCAACACTGGTCGGGCAGTGCTCACCACATCCGTCGGAGCCATTCAAGCGGTGCTGCGTGAGCCGCGGATGTCCGCGCTGTTGACGGCCCCGCAGCGAAACAGGTCGGACGCGATCGAAGTTCGCCAGGCCTTCCTCGCAGAGTCCGGTGTGCTCGCGGGGACGATCCCCGAGGATGCACCGTCGCGGGCGATCGTGGTTGGTCCCGATGATGTGCGTTGGGACCCCTCCCCGACGGTGGTTAATTCGCTTCTCAAAGCGACGGTCTCGGCGCCGTGGATGACGCCGCTCTCTCTCGGCGATCTCCTCGATGGTCCGGTGAATCCGTTGCGCCGTGAGCGGCGCGGCTACGGGAGTCAGGCGCAGGACGCCGAACTGTCCGAGGACTACCTGGCCCAGGTGCGTCGTACGAGTGAGCAACTCGCGGCCTTCACCAGCGTCCTGGACAACCCGATCGGTATTTCCGATGCTTTCGCCTCGGCATTGCTGCGAGCCGAGTCCAGTGCTTGGCGGACGGAGCCGGTCACCGGCGCCGCGTTGTTGACGAGCATCGAATCGCAATTGGCCTCGCAGGTCGATCGCATCGCGGTGCTGTCCGAAGGAACCGTCACGTTTTCCGGTGACACCGGTCGGGTGCCGATCACCATCGAGAACTCACTCGATCGGACGGTCACCGTGGGTGTCCGCTTGCGGGCCTCGCCCGCCGTGCGACTGGAGTCCGAACCACTCATGGACATCACCGTCGAGCCCGGTCGCAAAGTGAGCGTCGACGTCGAAGCACGCGTGGTTGGTGGCAACACCCTTCCGGTGCGCGTACAACTCCTCACTCCCGACGGTTCGCCCTTCGGCAACGCTGCTCGCATCGACGTCGAGAGCACCGCCTATGCCCGTGCAGCCGCATGGGTCGTCGCGATCGCATTCGTCGCAATCGTCATCTTCGTGGTGATCGGAGTTGCTCGACGCATTCGCGCGGCGAGCTCGAATTCCAGCGAGTCCGTCGAGGTCACCGCGGGTCGGGACGGCGCCGATGAGTAGGACCAGCGCACTCCTTGGCCCCAGTTCGATCATGGCGACCGGAACGGTTGTCTCGCGCATCACCGGCATCGCCCGAGATATCGCGCTCGCCGCGGCGCTCGGCTTTTATCTCGTATCGGATGCCTACTCGCTGGGTAACTCGCTACCGACGATCGTCTACATCCTCGTGGTCGGTGGCGCACTCAACGCAGTTTTCATTCCGCAACTCGTGCGTCGTATGGAGAACGACGACGACGGAGGAAACGCCTACGCGGACAGGCTCATCACGCTCACCGGCTCGATCCTGTTGATCCTGTCGATGCTCGCGGTGATCGCGGCTCCGTGGATCGTTGATCTCTACACACCATCGGACTACCCCCAGGCGGAGTACGACCTCGCGGTTGCGTTCGCACGCCTGTGCCTGCCGCAAATCTTCTTTTACGGCGCCTACACGATGTTGAGTCAAGTGCTGAACTCGCGCGGGAAGTTCGGTGCACCGATGTTCGCGCCCATCGCGAACAACGTCGTCGCCATC
>CAJXUJ010000245.1 GCA_913061025.1 uncultured Actinomycetes bacterium
ACTTCGGTGTCGAAAGCGACGCGACGTGCATAGGGAATGTGATTGTGGAACTGCACCCACATCCGACAACCGGACTCGTCGAGCCGCAGCCACGCGGCGCGGGTCACTGCCCAACCATTGAGGTAGGTGACGTGCAATCCCGACCGGTTCTCACCGAAGGCGAGGACGCACTGGGCGTCCACGTCGCGCGCGAGGCGAAGCGCAGCCTCACGACGACGTTCGTACTCCTTCGGTGAGAACCGATACTCGAGGATGGTCATGCGTTGTGACCGGTCTTTCCGAGATACATCGAGGCAACCTCAGGGTTGTCCGCGATGTCCTGCGCGTCACCGACGAGTCGGACCTGCCCCTGCTCCATGACCACACCGTGGGTCGCCAGATTCATGCCGAGCCGGACGTTCTGCTCCACCATGAGCACCGTCCGGCCTTCCGCGGCCATGTCCCGGATGACCTCGGCCACCTTGGCAACCGACTTCGGGTCGAGGCCGAGTGAAGGCTCGTCCATCAGCACTACTCGCGGATCCAGCATTAGCGCTCGACCGATTTCGACCATGCGCCGTTGTCCACCGGAAAGGTTGCCGGCATGCTCCTTGGCGCGGTCCTTCACCAGCGGGACCATCTCTTCCACCATCGCCAGGCGCTCTTTCAGCAGCGCCCGATCACGGCGAATCGCATAGCCACCGAGCAGAACGTTCTCGTGGACGCTCATCTCGGGGAACAACGCTCGGTTCTGGGGAACCTGAGCGATGCCCGACTTCAGGATCTCGCTCGGCGAGAGGCCTCCGATATCACGACCACCGAACGTGACCGTGCCGTTCTTCGGCTTCAAGAGTCCACTGATGACTCGGAACACGGTGCTCTTTCCTGCACCGTTGGGTCCAACGATGCAGGTGATCGTGCCCTTGTCCACCTGGAGGTCAACGCCCTGCAGAACAAGGCCACCGCCGTAGCCGGCCTCGACCGACGACATCGTGAGCACTGTCTCAGTCATTGCTCACCTCCACCATGTGATCGGGACCGAGGTAGGCCTCGATCACCTGCGGGTCGTTTCGAATCTGCTCGGGCGTTCCGGAGGTAAGGACCTCACCGCCGGAGAGCACGTGCACGGTGTCGCACAGGCTCAACACCAGTGGGATGTTGTGCTCGACGATCAACACGGTCGAACCCGCCTCGTTCAGTCGACGAATCACGCTCGCCAACTTCTCGATCAGCGTCGGGTTGATGCCGCTCGCTGGCTCGTCCAACAGGATGATGCTGGGACGAAGCATGAGCACCTGGGCGAGTTCGACCAGCTTCTGCTGCCCGAAGCTCAATGCCGCGGCGTTCTGCTTCTCGAATTGCGCAAGTCCCATGAAGTCCAGAACCTCGCGAGCACGATCCACTTCATCGCCCGCGTAACGACCCGCGACCATCTGTCGGACGCTTGTCGTCTCCAGCGGAGCTACCAGGTTGTCCAGCACGGTCATGGACTTGAACAGGCGAGTGATCTGGAAGGTTCTGCCCAGACCCTCATGCGCTCTCGTCCACACCCGCTGACGAGTGATGTCCTGACCGTCGAGCATGACCACACCCTCGTCGGGCTTGAACGTTCCAGTCATGCAGTTGAACAGCGTGGTCTTTCCGGACCCGTTCGGGCCGATGAGACCGGTGATGCTGCCGCGCTCGATCGTCATGTCGACGTTGTTCACCGCTGTGACTCCGCCGAAGCGCTTGACGATCCCCTTGACTTCCAGAATGGGACCATCGCTTGCTCCGTGTTGCTTCTTGCGAGCGATGATCTTGCTGATGTCAACGTCCGAGATCGCCGCGATCGATTTCTGATCGATGAAGTTGACCGCGGACTTAGCTTCCCGGCGCTTCTTCGTGAAGTTGCTGATAGTGGGCAAGAGCCCCATCGGCATGAACATCACCACGAGGATTAGGACCACGCCCATGATCAACAGGCGTGCCCGGAACTCACCGGCGAATGCCGTACCAGCCTCGTTGAGAAGCCAGACGATAAATCCACCGATGACGGGACCCCACAGCGTGCCGCGACCACCGATGAGAGCCGCCAGAACGAGGAAGACGCTCATCAGGATGGCAACGACCAGCGA
>CAJXUJ010000246.1 GCA_913061025.1 uncultured Actinomycetes bacterium
CCCGGCAACTCATTCATGGAGGGGATCGACGGACCTCACGATCTCCTTGTCACCAAATCGGTGAACTCTGCGTTCTATGGAAGTCCGGATCTGAATGGATGGCTTCGCGACCAAGGGATTCATGACCTTGTGATCTGCGGGATCACCACGAACCACTGTTGTGAGACGACTGCTCGAATGGCGGGCAACCTGGGCTACAACGTCACGTTCGTCATCGATGCGACGAGGACATTCGACCGAGTCGGTCCGGATGGTCGGATCTTCACGGCTGCGGAACTTGCTGCTGTCACCGCCGCGAACCTGGACGGTGAATTCGCATCCGTGGTGACGACGGTTGAGGCCTTAGAGCTTCATTAGGGCCGACGCCAACCCTGCGGTGAATGCGCGAACTTGGCTGAGGCTCACCCATTCATCGATCGAATGCAGTCCATCCCCGGACGGCCCGCAGATCAAGGTCGGACACGCCTGTTGCCACATCGGTGCCTCCATCCAGTAGGGAGCGTCGAACGTGGGTCCGGTTCCCAGTTGCGTTCCGAGGGCTAGCGCAAAGTCGGCTGCGGGGCCCACTTCGTCGAGCTTCCAACCATCGCGTGACAGAACAAGTTCGCTTGTCGCATTCCACTCTGGATCGAGCAGCGCATTGACTTCTTCGAGTGCTTCCGCGCCAACCTGCGTCGGAGTGGAGCGCATTTCGACGATGCACTCAGCCGAGTCGGGAATCACGAACGTGGAAAGACCCCCACTGACGGACGTAACCATGAAATCCCCACCCTTGGAACGGATTTCGTCGGCCCTTGAGTCGACGGCTGCCAGGAGGCGACCGAGGTGGGTGACGGCATTTATTCCTTGGTCCGGTTGGGAACTGTGAGCAGCCCGCCCCGGGAAGGTGACCTTGACAACACCGAAGCCGCGAAGCGATCGGCTGATCGCGAGGTCGGTGGGCTCGGCGATAAGACACAGGTCCGGATGGATCCCGAGTTCGGACAAAGCGGCGATGGCAGCAGCGCTGCCGATACTCGCGTCCTCCTCATCCGCGACCAGGGCAAGAACCGGGCGGACGTGGGCACCGGAGGCGGCGACGGCCTCAGCGGCTGCCACGATTCCGGCGACACCTCCCTTCATGTCAGCGGCTCCGCGAGCGAATAGGCGGTCGCCATCAATGCGTGGGGTGAAGGGTGCGTCCATGCCGTCGACGCCGACGGTGTCGACGTGGCCATTGAGGACGACCGTGGGCCAGTTCGGTTCGCCGGGAGCGATCGCGATGAGGCTCGGGCGGTCGGGAGCGTTGTCTGGAGTGACGACGGTCGTTGTGAATCCCCGACCGGTGAGGCGTTCATTGAGGAAGCGGATGATCGAACCCTCACCTGCGGCTCCAGGGACCAGACCCGGGTTGATGCTGTCGATCGACACCAGTTCGTGGAGTAGGGCAATCGCCTCATCGCCGACCTTGTCCATCAGATCAGCCTAGGTGCTCCTCTACTGTGGTGGGGTGAAAGCCGACGCCCTCACATACGGTCGAGGACGCGTTATCTCCCTGACGATTCTGGGAGCGCTCACCACCTTCGGCCCGATGGCCATCGATCTCTACCTTCCGGCGTTCCCCGATGTGGCGGAGGACCTCGGTGTCTCGGTCGTCACGGTTCCCCTGACGCTGACCGCAGCGATGCTCGGTCTGGGTCTCGGCCAGGTCTTCTACGGACCGTTGTCAGATCGCTTTGGACGCAAGAAGCCGCTGCTTGCCGGGTTGATTCTCTTCTCGATTGCGTCGTTGGCGTGCGCGTGGGCGCCGACATTCGAAGTGCTGTTGGGTATGAGGTTCCTGCAATCGCTGGGTGGTTCCGCGGGTGTAGTCATCGGCAGGGCAATCGTTCGAGACCTATATCGAGGCCGCGAATTGGCTCGGGCGCTATCGATCGTGGTTATGGTCTTTGCGCTTGCACCCGTTCTTGCTCCGACTCTTGGTGCGCTCTTGCTGCAGCTTGGCAGTTGGCGCTGGCTCTTCGTATTCCTCGCGGCTTTCGGACTCGTCTGTATCGCCGCAAGTTTCATCTTGCCGGAAACATTGAGCCTGGAACGTCGGACCGATCA
>CAJXUJ010000247.1 GCA_913061025.1 uncultured Actinomycetes bacterium
GGCCGACTACTGGTTGCGGGACTCATCCTCGCCACGCTCTAGTGCTTCCTCGGTGAACTTCTCGTCCTGCTCGATCCGTTCCTCGCTTGGACCCTTGGGAAGATCGGTATCAATCTTCTTGATCTGACGATTCATCGACTTCCACAGCAGGAAGACCGCGATTCCCAGGACTAGGACGATGATCCCCACCGTTTGCAGACCACCATCGATCACCTGGCTGACGTTGCTGTTCATCGGCTTCCTCTAATCCCTCAGTCCTGCAAAAAGATCATCTTCAGGCGTCTCAACCTCGATCGCAGACCATGCGAGCTCGAAGTCCTCCGTTGGCCATAGTTCGCGCTGCATCTCCATCGGAACCGCAAACCAGTGTCCGTTCGGATCGATCTGGGTTGCGTGAGCCATGAGCGCTTGGTCACGGATGTCGAAGTAGTCGGCCGCATGAATACGGGTGGTCACGCGGTGAAAGTTGTCGTCACGGTCCTTCCAGTTCTCGACCCACTCGGCGTAGGGAGATTCGATTCCGGCGTCGAGCATCGCCTGATGAAAGGTCATCACCCGCGTCTTGGAGAACTGCTGGTTGAAATAGATCTTGGCAACCTGATGCGGTTCGCCTAGTTCTGGATGCTTCCCGCCATCCGCCGCTTCCTTCACCGCGGCCATGGTGATCTCGTGGGTGCGGATGTGGTCGGGGTGGGGGTAGCCGCCGTTTTCGTCGTACGTGGTGATTACTTGCGGACGGAACTCGCGGATATGGCGGACAAGGGCTGGTGTGAGTTCTGAGAGGGGCCGCGCGGCGAACGAGTTCTCGGGAAGTGGCGGCTTGGGATCGCCCTCGGGAAAGCCCGAGTCCTCGAAGCCGAGCCAGGCGTGACTGATCCCGAGGATCTTCGCCGCCTCGGCCATCTCACGCTCGCGGACGGCATGGATGCCCTCGGTGTCCACCGCTTCCTGCATGGCGGGGTTGAGGATGTCGCCGCGCTCACCACCGGTGCAGGTGACGACCATGACCTCGACGCCTTCGTCAACGTACTTGGCTGTGGTGGCAGCACCCTTGGATGACTCATCGTCCGGGTGGGCGTGCACAGCCATCAGGCGCAGGGATTCGGGCACGGGCTTAGTCTCCCATCTATGCCATCACCCTTCTCGCGGGACCAACTCTCGCCGGAGATGCAGGAGCGGTACGGGTTGAACCACCGCGGCCGGTCCGGAGTGGTGATTACTGTGATCGTGGCGGTCGCGTTCCTTGCAGCAGTGGCGTTCGCCGGCGTGATGATGGTGCGGGACAACATCCGCCACGAATTGGTGGTGTGGACGGTGGTGGCTCCTGATCGGGCCGATGCGACGTTCACCGTCGAGCGTGATGGCGCTGACGAAGTCGTGTGTGTTCTTCGAGCGCAGGATTCCAAGCGCATCGACGTCGGGTATGTGGAGATCGACATCCCGCCAGGAGACGACAACGTGACGATCGACTATTCGCTGCGCACAGTGGCACCGGCCTACGCCGTCGAGGTCCTCGCCTGCGAGCGACCGGATGAGCTTCGCGGGCCAGGGCCGCAGTTCCCGCCCGGAATTGCCATCCCTGATCAACCATGGACACCCTCCTAGAGGGCCTCGAACGCCGAATTGGCGTTGTGTTGCAGGGCACTTATGGTTGTGCGCTATGACTGACGTGACCTGGCTGACCCAGGAGGCATACGACCGACTGGTCGAGGAACTCGCCGAGCGCGAGGGCCCCACTCGGGTGGAGATCACCAAGCGAATCGAGGCTGCCCGAGAAGAGGGTGACCTCAAGGAGAACGGTGGCTACCACGCGGCCAAGGAAGAGCAGGGCAAGAACGAGGCCCGGGTGCGTCAGTTGAAGCAGCTGCTCGAATCGGCGCAGATCGGTGCACCGGAGTCCGAGGCCGACGAGGTGGCCGCTGGCAAAGTCGTGACGATCAAGTTTGTGGAGTTCGGTGACGAGGAGACCTTCCTCCTCGGGTCTCGTGAGGAAGCGGCCCACGCATCGATCGAGGTTTACTCCCCCACGTCACCACTCGGCGCGGCTGTAGTCGGAGCGCGCGTTGGGGACGTTGCCAGCTACG
>CAJXUJ010000248.1 GCA_913061025.1 uncultured Actinomycetes bacterium
AGTTCGCCGCGCCCTTGAACCTCCCAGGTGTCGGGGCGCTCGGTCGGCTCGACACGGATCGAGACGTTGCCGATGGTTTCGGCATCCAGTCGCGACTTCACCATCGGCGCGGTCAACTTCGTGCCGCCGCTTCGGCCCGCTAGCGGAGAGGTGTTGATGCCGATAGTCATCGAAATCGACGGCTCATCGACGGTGATGACCGGTAGTTGCTTGGGATCCTCGAGGTCACCGAGGGTCTCGCCGATGGTGATGTCCGGGATGCCAGCGACGGCGATGATGTCGCCTGCAGCCGCCTGTTCAACGGGAACCCGATCGAGGGCCTCGGTCATCAGAAGCTCGACGACTTTGGCCTTGTCCACGCCACCGTCGCGCCGGATCCATGCAACTTGTTGGCCCTTGCGGATCGTTCCCTCGTGCACCCGACAGAGGGCCAGGCGACCAAGATAAGGAGAGGCATCGAGGTTCGTGACGTGTGCCTGCAGCGGGGCGCCCTCGGTGTAGGTCGGCGCGGGGATGGTGGAGAGCAAGGTTGCGAACAGGGGCTCGAGATTCTCCGAATCCGGCTGGCCACCATCGGCGGGCATCGTCGTGGAGGCTCGACCGGCGATCGCACTGGTGTAGATGATCGGAAAGTCGATCTGGGAGTCGTCGGCGTCGAGATCGAGGAACAGCTCGTAAACCTCGTCCACCACTTCCTTGATCCGCGCGTCACTGCGATCCACTTTGTTGATCACGAGGACGACGGGAAGTCGCTTCGCCAGCGCCTTGCGCAGCACGAATCGGGTCTGCGGAAGAGGGCCCTCGGATGCATCGACCAGGAGCACCACGCCGTCGACCATTTCCAAACCACGTTCAACTTCACCACCGAAGTCCGCGTGACCGGGGGTGTCGATGATGTTGAAGGTGACACCACCCTCGGGAGCCGATGGCCCCACGTAGCGCACGGATGTGTTCTTCGCGAGGATCGTGATGCCCTTCTCGCGCTCGAGGTCCATGGAGTCCATGACCCGCTCGGCAACATCCTGGTTTTCCCGGAACGCTCCGGATTGCCACAGCATCGCGTCCACGAGCGTTGTCTTGCCGTGGTCGACGTGGGCGATGATGGCGATGTTGCGGAGGTCTTGTCTCTGGGGCACCTGCGAACAGTAGACGCAGCCCCCGTGCGTCAGGTCAGCAGAGGCAGCACACGGGTCTCGAAGAGCGGTGCAAGGTCATCGCGCGTTCCGTCGTAGGGAATGTCGAGCCAGAGCAATTCGGCTATCTCTGCCGAAGCTTGCGCTCCAACAACACACGGGTGAGTGAATATGTGGCCGGTCACCACGAGTCCGGGTTCATTCGCGGCATCCGCGGTGAATACCCCGAGTTCGGTCACTGCCTCAGGATCGAGGTCGATACCGAGTTCCTCCGCAGTCTCCCGACAGATCGCCTCACGTGGTGATTCACCTTCCTCGATCTTTCCCCCAGGAAGCATGAATCGAGAGGTGCCCTCCTTGCGCACGAGCAGCACCCGACCACTCTCGTCTCGGAGCACCACTGCAGACACCTCGAGGTCGGTCATGGGAGCAGTCCACCATGAGAGGCTGCCCGCATGTCCGTGATGCTCACCACCATCGGGCGCCTAGCTCTTGCCGCAGTCCTCATCGTTGCCGGCTTCGGGCACTTCACCAGCGCCGATGCGTTCCTGGCGCAGGTGCCGCCGTGGATGCCGGCCCCGGAGGCCGTCGTCGCCATCTCGGGCGTGGTCGAACTGATCTTGGGAACGGCGCTTATCGTCATGCCACGTCGATGGCGGCCCGCTACGGGCTGGATCGTGGCCGGGTTTTTCGTCGCCATCTTTCCCGGCAATATCTCGCAGTTCGTCACCGGAACCGATGCATTCGGACTGGACAGCGATCTCGCTCGGTTCATCCGCCTGTTGTTCCAGCCACTTCTCGTGGTGTGGGCGCTGTGGTGCACGGGGGCTTGGTCAGCTTGGTCAGCACGGTCGACTTGGTCAGCACGCAGATCCAAGCGGGGCGAGATCAACCAACAGTGAGGAACCGCTCAAGGGAATCGAAGTAGCTCTCCATTCCCTCTTGAGCAC
>CAJXUJ010000249.1 GCA_913061025.1 uncultured Actinomycetes bacterium
ACTTCAAGGGCCTTGTTCGCCAGTGGTCGATAGCTCATGCCGGTGAACCCGATCACGCCCGCTCCAGGCTGCCCATTGCACGAGCCACCGGCGATGTTGCCGAGCAACAAGGGTGCGTTGTTCTCAATGACGAAGCGTGGACCACCACTGTCCCCGGAGCATGCATCGATGCCGTTGATTTTCGAGGACAAAATTGCCAGACCGTCGGAGTTTCGGAAGTCGTCGAGCACGCGCAGGATCGGCAGCGCGGCTCCGCGGGGGATGTCGGTGGTGCGGTTATCCGGCGACGGAAAGCCGTAGCCGAGAGCGGAGACCGGGACGTCATCGGCGAACCACCGCGCGAGCTCGACCGTTGTTGCGAGTCGACTGAACGTGACATCACCGAGTGGTTGATCGAGGACCACGAAGGCGATGTCGTTCGCAGGAACGTCGGTTCCGCGCAGTCGAAAATCGTCGACCACAAAACTTTGGACAACGCGCACCGGCGTTGCGCCCTCAACTCCACCGCTGGTCACCCGAAACGGTGAGCCCGGGGTGACTACGACGAACGATGCCGGATCGAGATAGTTGTTCGTAGCCTCATCGACCACGCAGTGGCCGGCGGTCATCAATACGTTCGGCTTCCACACGGCGGCGGTGCAGATGCCGTAGGAGTTTCCGCGGATCGATATCAATGCGGTGGCGTAGGGGGTGCCGGTGGCGTCACCGGCTGCCATCAGGCGCGGTGAGCGCAGCGACGAATCACTCGAAGGCTCGTCCAACACCAGTGGCGTCGTCGTTGTTCCTATCAATCCACTCGCATACGACGGCGCCGCGTCGGCGGCACTCGCGAGCGGAAGCAGGAGGAGGACGCTCGCAAGTCCACCGGCTACGGCGCCGACGAACTTCCGGTAATTCAGTTGTGACTCGAACGCGCGACGGCGCGCCCGCACTAGCGGCAGGTGCAGCGCTGGGGTTCGGGGACGTTGGCCATGACCTCGTCCACGTGCGCGCCGCAGCCACTCCACGTGACCTTTCCGCACTGGCGGCATGGAGCGGGACTGCACATAGGGCACTCCTTCACGTTCGGGATCCTTGCCGGGGGTTGCCCGTGGATCCGGGGTGTTCTTGTCCGGACAAGGGTACCCCGGGGGGTATGCATCATGCAAGTCGGGTCACCCCTTTCCGCCTTCTGTGGTTGTGTTCGCCCCGTGCGGGTCTGGTTCACGGAGTTCGCGTACTCCCTGGTCTTCTTCGCCGGTTTGACGATTCTGTTCCTCGCTCCGTTCATTTCTCGCCAATATTCGAAATTCGGCCGGTTCGCGGGCTGGCCGGCGTTCGTCTCGGCCACCGTCGCCCTCTACGGGGTTTCGCTGATCGCCTTCACGATGTTTCCGTTCCCGGACTTTGCCGGCGGTTACTGCGAGCGCCGCGCGGGATCGAGTCCGTGGCAACTCACGCCCTTCGCCTCACTCGATGACGTCACCGCCTACGCCGAGGTCAACGGGGTGGTCGCCACGCTCACCTCCGGGGCTCTGCTGCAGGTCCTGATGAACGTCATCTTCTTCCTGCCGCTCGGGTTCTTCCTGGCGTACCGCTCCCGGCGTTCACTACCAACGACGACGCTCATCGCCTTCACGGTCTCGCTGGGAATCGAGATCACGCAGGGCACGGGCCTGTGGGGTCTCGCGCCATGTCCCTACCGCCTCGCCGATGTCGACGATCTGCTCACGAACACCGCTGGCGGCATTGTCGGCTGGTTCATCGGGCTGGCTGCACGACGTTTCCTGCCCGATCCGACACCCAAGCGACTGCCCGACCCCGGTCCGCCCGGGCTTATCCGCGAAGGCGTGGGCGTCCTGCTCGACGTCTACACATTCGTGCTGCTGGTGGCGATCATCGTGGTTGTCGGCGATGTTCTCGGACTGCCCCTCGCCACCGACAACGTCGACTTCTCGATCGTCAACCTTGTTGTCTCACTGGTGTTGTTCGTTGTTGTCCCGGCCTTCCGTCGAGACCGAGCTGGCCCGGGCATCGCGTCGGTGCACATGGTTCTCGTGCGATCGCGGGATGGCTGGCCACCCGCGATGCG
>CAJXUJ010000250.1 GCA_913061025.1 uncultured Actinomycetes bacterium
TGGGCGTAGAAGGATCCGAAGGTCTCCCAGGTTCCTTCGGGGAGTGGCAGATCCGCAATAAAGCATCTCGTCGCCTTCGGTGGCAGTTCACCGAAGGCTCCGGCTCCAGCGCCGTGGGTATTGGCCAGTTGAGTGCCGAACGTGCGGGCGGCCTGTCTATTCGGGGTTTGGGTGGGGATGCGGTCAAGGGTGAGTCGATCGACTCCCACATCCCTGACCCAGGGCACCGGGCAGCCGTCGTTGTCGGCGTGGGCCTCGCGTAACCAGGCGAGGCTTTGTGCCTCGTAGACATAAGCCTCCGGGCTTGACCCGGGGCGTTGCTTGACGAATACCTCGGCCTTCGAATGCCGGTAACCCCTGCGCAATGCCTAGGCGTTCTGCTGCGCCTTCTTGCGCCTGCGCCAGACGTAGACACCCACGGCCGCGGCGGTAACGACAGCGGTAACGGTGATGATGACCGGGAGCGCCCGCCGAGCCTCTTCGATCGCGTCCTCAGCGATTTGCAGGCCTTCTTCGGCGATGGCCAGGGCGGTATCGGTGTTGTCCAGAGCGTGGCGCACCTTGCCGAGTTCCTCACGGAACTCCTCGACCCGGGTCTGACCTTCCTCCAACGCTTCGATGACCGCCATCGTGCTCACCCCTTACTTGATTGCGCTTGCTCGGCCTTCAGTGCAGCGTAGACCGGCTTGATCCGGTTGTTGATGATGTCGAGTCTGTCATCGAACGGGATGAAGGCACTCTTCATAGCGTTCACTGTGAGCCACTGAAGGTCATCGAGTGTCCAGCCGAAGGCCTCGCAGCACAGTTCCATCTCTCTGGTCATCGACGTTCCAGACATCAGTCGATTGTCGGTGTTCAGGGTGACCCGGAAATTCAAGTCTCGCAGCAGTCCGATGGGGTGCTCAGCAATCGACGGAGCTGCGCCGGTCTGCACATTGCTCGACGGGCAGAGTTCCAGTGGGATGCGTCGATCGCGGACATACGCGGCGAGTTTCCCGAGTTTCGGGCTTTGCGGATCAGTGGTGTCGATGTCGTCAACGATTCGAACACCGTGACCGAGACGGTCGGCGCCGCACCACTGGATCGCCTCCCAGATGGAGGGCAGGCCGAAGGCCTCACCCGCGTGAATGGTGAAGTGGGCGTTCTCGCGTCGTAGGTATTCGAAGGCGTCGAGGTGACGGGTGGGTGGGAAGCCGGCTTCAGCACCAGCGATGTCAAAGCCGACCACACCCTTGTCGCGATACTCGACCGCGAGTTCTGCGATCTCCTTGGAGTGGGTCGCGGTGCGCATCGCGGTCAGGAGGACTCCGATGCGGATCCAGTGCCCGCTGGCCTTAGCCGCCTCCGTTCCTTCGTTGAAGCCGGCTAGCACCGAGTCGATCACCTGATGGAGGGTGAGCCCCTGCTCGACGTGGAGCTCGGGAGCGAATCGAACCTCGGCGTAGACCACGCCGTCGGCCGCCAAATCCTCGACGCATTCACGGGCGACTCGTGTCAACGCAGGAGTCGTCTGTGTGACACCGACCGTGTGCTGGAAGGTTTCGAGATAGCGTTCGAGAGACCCCGAATAGGCAGACTCAGCAAACCAGCGAGCCAACTGATCGGGTTCCGTTGCCGGCAGCGCCTCGTATCCGACCTCTCGCGCGAGTTCGATCACCGTGGCTGGACGAACTCCCCCATCGAGGTGATCATGCAAGAGGACCTTGGGGGCCCGGGCGATGACGTCAGCGGAGAGTGTCTCGGACATAGGCAGAACCTAGCCGCTCGGAACACTCCCAGCGTCGGAGGACTCCAGTGCAGCGGCGAGACGTGCGGACGGCTTGGAACCGGCTTGCTCATCGAAGATCCGAACGGCCGATTGGAACACCGCTCCCGCTTCCGGCATTCGATCTTCTGCCACCAGCGCCCGAATCAAAAGCTCATAACCGCGTTCACGAAGTGGCTGTTGGACAACCAAGCCCTTGAGCTCGGCTATGACGGTGCTACGGGTGGCGCGCGTCTCCGCGCGAAGCCACTTGATCTCCAATTCCAGCTCTCTGGCCGTCTCGTGCAATTCCGTCAACTGCAT
>CAJXUJ010000251.1 GCA_913061025.1 uncultured Actinomycetes bacterium
CTCTTCGGTTCAACGGTGCGCACTCCGGCTTTCGACGTGGAAGTGCCGGTCGTCGCGCACCACCTGGCCGATCCGGAAAAGGGCTCGGGCATCGCGATGATCTGTACGTTCGGTGATCTCACCGACGTCACCTGGTGGCGCGAACTTCAGTTGCCCACCCGCCCGATCATCGGGTGGGACGGTCGCGTGCTCCGCGAGACTCCTGCATGGATCGAAAGCGACGCAGCCCAGGGCTTCTACGAGCGCATCGCCGGTGCCACCGCGCACACCGCCAAGGAGCGGATGGTCGAGATTCTGAACGAGACCGGCCACATTGAGGGCGAACCCAAGCCCATCAAGCATCCGGTGAAGTTCTTCGAGAAGGGTGACAAGCCGCTCGAGATCGTCACCACGCGACAGTGGTACATCACCAACGGTGGACGCGAGCCGGAGCTGCGGGAACAGTTACTCGCCCGCGGCCGCGAACTCGTCTGGCATCCGGACCACATGAAGGTCCGATACGAGAACTGGGTCGAAGGCCTCAACGGCGATTGGCTCATCTCCCGGCAACGGTTCTTCGGAGTGCCGTTGCCCGTCTGGTACCGACTGGACTCAGACGGCAACCCGGACTACGACTCCCCCATCATCCCCACAGAGGACCAACTCCCGATCGATCCGTCCAGCGATGCGCCCGCGGGCTTCACCGAGGATCAGCGCGGAAAGCCGAACGGTTTCATGGGCGATCCGGATGTCATGGACACCTGGGCCACGAGTTCGCTCAGCCCGCAGATCGCCGGTGGCTGGGAGCGCGATCCGGACCTGTGGAGCCGGGTGTACCCGATGGACGTTCGCCCGCAGGCGCACGAAATCATCCGCACCTGGCTTTTCTCCTCCGTGGTGCGTGCGCACCTGGAGGATGACTGCCTGCCGTGGACCAACGCTGCTATTTCCGGCTGGATCCTCGATCCGGACCGCAAGAAGATGAGTAAGTCCAAGGGCAACGTCGTCACTCCCATGGGCCTGCTCGATGAGTACTCATCCGATGCCGTTCGTTACTGGGCCGCTTCGGGCCGTCCGGGCACCGACACCGCCTTCGACATCGGTCAGATGAAGATCGGTCGACGGCTCGCGATCAAGGTCCTGAACGCCAGCAAGTTCGTGCTGTCCATGGGCGTGGTGGATGACCCATCCGCGATCACCAATCCGCTCGACCTGTCGATGCTCGCGGCACTGAGCGACGTCGTCCAACAAGCCACTGCATCCTTCGAGGACTACAACTACGCCCGAGCACTCGAGTTGGCGGAGACGTTCTTTTGGACGTTCACCGACGATTACGTCGAGTTGGTGAAGGAGCGCGCCTACGGCGGTCAGGGCGAGGAAGCTGCGAACAGCGCCAAGGCCGCGCTCGTGCTAGCGCTGTCGATCCAGCTTCGGCTGTTCGCTCCGTTCCTGCCGTTCACAACCGAGGAGGTGTGGTCGTGGATGCACGACGGTGACTCCTCGATCCACCGATCTGAGTGGCCGAGCCTCGAAGAACTCGCTCTAGCAACAAACGGGAACGGTCGGCTTCTCGACATCACCGGCCAGGCGCTCAGCGGAGTCCGCAAGGCGAAGTCCGATGCCAAGGCCTCGATGAAGGCGGAGGTTGCCGAGGCGACCGTCGAGGGCACTCCCGCTGACATCGAACTGCTGACGCATGCTCGCGCCGACCTCGCCGCCGCCGGCACCATCGCCGAACTGATCCTGGTTCCAGCGGCCGACGACGCACCCTTGTCCGTCCGCGCAACCCTCGCTCCGAGCTCCTAGCTCACCCCCACCCCCTAACCGCGAACTTGCTGTGTGACAGCGCGAACTTGCTGTGTGGGCGCGCGAACTTGCTGTGTAGGCGCGCGAACTTGCTGTCTCAGTTGGCAAAGACGCAGTAGAGCGCATCAGCTAGACGTTGCTGATGCGCCTCGGCACGTGTCTTCGCAAGTTGGGACCGCCAGAGTGCAGATTCGACGCCGGAGAGTGCAAGTTCGACGCGTGAGGCTGCAGGTTCGCGCTCCTGGAGTGCAGGTTCGCGGGGAAGTGGGG
>CAJXUJ010000252.1 GCA_913061025.1 uncultured Actinomycetes bacterium
CGATGGCCTCACTGCTCGGCGGCTCCTGACCGGCGAACTCGAGCAACTGCCCCTGGACGCCGATCGTCAGAGTGTCACTTTGGGCTCCCTTGACGGCGTCGAGGATCGCCACGGCTTCGGCCGCATCAACGGTCGGAGCGTTGTCTTCGTTGATGGTGAAGGAGATCGTGGAGTACGCGACCGTTCCATCGGGGCTCACGGGCGAGAACGAGGCCGCGAGGGTCTGCAGCTCCTCGGGGGTGAGAACCTGCCCGGCAACGGCCGGATCGATGGCACCGCCGGCACCGCAATCAGTACCGATGCCCTGACCTGTCGGGTCGAACGGGTTGGTCACACAGGTCACGGTGTCCTTAGCGGCGATCTCCTCCAGGACCGGCAGCACCTCAGCCGCAGTGGCGGGGTCAATGGCCGATCCCGTTGACGGGGACCACACGACTGTGGCTCCCCCCTCGACACCGCTGGTGTCGGTGCCGCTGGCACTCAACAGGTCGGTGGCGACCTTGGACTCGGTGTCGGGAAGGTCGAAGGAATCGTTGTATTGACCGGCGAAGCCGATACCCAATCCGGCCACCGCGGCGAGCGCGACGAACCAGGCGATGAGAGCGAGAACGGGTCGGCGAACCGCCCAGGCGGACAAGACAGGCATGAGGCTCCTTAGTTGAGGCCTCGCGAGGGTAACAAGGAACACCGGTGTTCACAAATCGAAGATTCAGTGAACATGACTGTTCATTGTGTCGTAACGTGACGCCGTGACCGCCGACGTCTCCCAGACCCGCCGCACGGGCGCTGAACTGGTGGTCGCCGTGCACGCGGCCGCCCTGGAGGAGATTGCCGAGTACGGCCTCCGCGGTGCATCCATGGATCGCATCGCCAAACGCGCGGGAACCGGCAAGGCCGCCCTGTACCGACGTTGGGACAACGTTCGCGCGCTCGGACTCGACGTCTTTGTCACGACCCTCGCCGACGCCGTACCGCACTCCTACCCCAATACCGGATCACTGCGCGAGGACCTGGTGGGCTCGATGCGGGCCTTCACCGACCTGCTCCGCGGGCCGTTGCAGATCGTGCTGCGCGAACTCATCAGCGAGTCGGCACACGACCCCATGCTGGTCACAGAATTCCGAGTGCGAATGGGTGAACCGATGGAGACCGAACTCGTGACCGTCCTCCAACGCGCCATGGCCCGCGGCGAGATCCCAACCAAGCAGATCGATCCGCTGATCTTCGAACTTCCCAATGCCCTGGTGCTACACCGACTCTTGATGCTCGGAGAAGTTGTCGACGATGACACTTGTGTCCACCTCGTCGACAACGTGGTCCTGCCACTGCTGCAGCAACGGGCCTAGAACTTCTTTCGATACCGAAAAGCACACGCCCGCGGGATAACCCTTGCGTGCCAACTGTCCGGCAAGCCTGCTCATCGCCTTGGCGAGATCTTCCCCCGGCTTCACCCGGGCCTTACGCTCCGCGAACTCCCGCGCACGCTGATATTCGGCGTCATCATCTATGTGCTCAATGGCATCGTCGATGAACTCCGCATCCACACCGCGTTGCCGCAGTTCCTGCTTCAAGACCGATCGAGCCAGCGCCTTACCCCGGTGCCTGGACTCGACCCACATTCGCGCGTAGGAAGCGTCGTCAATCAGACCCACTTCCTCGAATCGATCGAGAACCTGGGCTGACACTTCCGGATCGGCGCCTCGGCGCACTAAATCCTTCTCTAGTTCCGCACGCGTGCGTGGTGCGTGCGACAAGCGACGAAGGAGAATCGATCGAACAGCCGTCTCCGGGTCCGTCGATTCTTCACGCGGTCGGTCCGCTGGCGGTTCAGGCCGGCGGGGCGACATCCGCGAAGTCCTCGCCCACGGTCTCGTCCTCGGCCGGCTGATCGGCCTTGGCTCCGATACCCAGGGTTTCCTTGATGCGCTTTTCGAGTTCATCGGACAGGTCAGGGTTGTCCTTCAGGAACAAGCGGGCGTTCTCCTTGCCCTGACCAAGTTGATCACCCTCGTAGGTGTACCAAGCACCGGACTTGTTGACGATGCCCG
>CAJXUJ010000253.1 GCA_913061025.1 uncultured Actinomycetes bacterium
GGTGCGGCGATGGATGTCTGGGCGAATTCACTAGCGGGCATGAGTGTCATGGTGCCGGGTTCTCGCAATCCTTTGTATCGCTAACCCCAGGGGGTATTTGGGCTGTTTGCCTCGTGAAGAGTACACCGCGTGACGCTATTTCTGCAATCGATTGCTGCAGATCAGGGGCCGGTGTGTGCCCCGGGACCGGGTTGGGTGATCCCTGAGGACCACCCAACCCGTCCTGACCTACCGAGGTAGGTCGAGCAGAAATGCTCGGTTTACCACTCGGGAGCGACCGAGGGGTCTTCCCAGTTCTCGATGGTGACCTTCGGGTTCGGCATGTAGAGCACCGATCCCTCGTCGTCACGGCCGAGGCTGGTGTCACCAGTCATCGCACGGTAGATACCGACGACCGCGTTCTCGCCGTCCCATGAGGAGGACTGGAAGACGGTGCCGTCGAGCTCACCGGAGCCGACCAGCGGGTTACCCAGGAAGGTGTTGCCGATCGAGGTGATGATCAGGCCCTCGACGTCCAGGCCCTGGGCCTTGGCAGCGTCGATGGCGCCGGCGACCATGGTGTCGTCAGCAGCGTAGATGCCCTGAACCTTGCCCTGGTTGGCGGTGAGCATCTCCGAGGCCGCGAGCTGCGACTCGTCCTTGTTCCAGTTGCCGGGCTGCTCGGCGAGGATGGTCACGTTCGGGCACAGCTCGGCGACGGTCTCCTTGAAGCCGTTGCCACGCAGCGTCGCCACCGAGTTACCGGTGAGGCCGTTGACCTGGATAACGCCGATCTCAGCACCGTCGGCGAACTCACACATCATCTCGGCGGAAGCCGCACCCTGGCCGTAGCTGTCGGTGCCGGAGTAGCCGTAGGTGAGGTCGGTGTCCTCGGGGTTGACGTCAGCGTTGGTGATCCACACCGGGATACCAGCGTCGTTAGCGGCCTGCAGGCACGGACGGATCGAGTCCGCAACGGCCGGCCACAGGATGATGCCGTCGGGCTGGGCAGCGACGGCAACCTCGCACTCGCTGGCCTGCTTGTCGGCGTCGTACTCCGAGTTGGTGATTGTCAGGTTGATGCCGAGCTCGGCAGCCTTTTCCTCCATCGGGGGGAGGTAGGTGGTGCCGTAGGGCTGGTCGTTGCCCTGCGGGAGGAGCGCGTAGACCTCGTAGGTCTCGTCACCAGCCGCTGCGGCATCGTCCGAAGCAGCATCGTCGGCTGCAGCGTCATCTGCAGTCTCTTCCGCTGCGGTTTCCTCGGATGTAGCAGCATCGTCGCTGCCCCCTGCGTCTGCGCTGGAGGAGTCGTCAGACCCACCACAGGCAGCGAGGGTAAGCGTCGCGGCAGCGAGGATGCTGGCCGCAACGGTAAGGCGAGACTTTCGCATAACTTGCCTCTTTCGGTTGGTTTTCTCCGGTCTGCCACCTGTCGATGGCTATCCCTCGGCGGCGTTAACCGTCGGGGGATTTCGCACGGCTTTGCAGAAGAGTTCGCAGACTTCCGCGAACCGCGCGAATACTTGATGGATCCGTCGTCACGGCGACGAGCAGGATCACGCCGATGTAGATCTGCTGGACGGGCACCTGAACGCCCGAGATGGTCAAGGCGACCTGCAAGATGCCCAGCGATGCTGCACCGATGAGAGTTCCGACAATCGATCCTCGGCCACCCTTGAGGTAGTTGCCGCCGATGATCGCCGCGGCGAAGCTGGCTAGCAGCACCGTGGATCCGGCCGTCGGGTCCGCCGTGGTGCGCTCGAGGGTGTTGATCACGCCGGCGAGCGCCGAGACGAACCCGGAGATCATGAAGCCGGTGAAGATCCGTCGGTTGACGGGGATACCGGCATCGCGTGCGGCTTGTCGGTTGCCACCCACGGCGAAGAACTCACGGCCGGCTTTCACGCGGGAGACGAAGACCTGGATCGCGATGAAGACCAAGATGAAGATGATGATGCGGGGAGTGAGCGGCCCGATCAGCGGCTGGCCGAAGGCGATGCCTGCGTCTTTGTTCGCGAGGCTCACCGGCGCCTCGTTGGAGAGCACGAATGCCAACCCGCGAAG
>CAJXUJ010000254.1 GCA_913061025.1 uncultured Actinomycetes bacterium
ACCGAACCCTGCGGAGTGCTCTTGGTGACCTTGCCCTGCTCCGAAGTGGGGGAGTACTGCCCCTTGGTGAGGCCGTAGATGCGGTTGTTGAACAACAGGATCTTGAGGTTCACGTTGCGGCGCAGCGCGTGGATCAGGTGGTTTCCGCCAATGCTCAGTGCGTCGCCGTCGCCGGTGACCACCCAGACCGATAGGTCTGGACGGGTAGTGGCCAGTCCCGTTGCAATAGCCGGTGCGCGTCCGTGGATGCTGTGGACGCCATAGGTATTCATGTAGTACGGGAAGCGTGACGAGCAGCCAATGCCGGAAACGAAGACGATGTTCTCGCGCTTGAGGCCCATTTCCGGCATGAAGCCCTGAACGGCGGCCAGGATCGCGTAGTCGCCGCAACCGGGGCACCAGCGGACCTCTTGGTCGGTCTTGAAATCCTTGGCCTTCATCTCCACATCGGACTTCGGGACGAGGGAGAGCGCGGGGAATGCGTCGGTGGTCACTTGGACTCCTCCATCTGCTGCGCGAGTTCGGTGATGACGTCGACGAGTTCTGAACTCTTGAACGGCAGGCCACGGACCTGGTTGTAGCCGTAGGTGTCGATGAGGAACTTCGACCGGATCAGCATGTTCAACTGACCCAGGTTCATCTCCGGGATAACTACCTTGTCGTAGCGCTTCAGCACCTCACCGAGGTTCTTGGGGAAGGGGTTGAGATGGCGCAAATGGGCCTGGGCCACCTTGATCCCCGAACGTCGGGAGATCTGACACGCAGCTCCGATCGGTCCGTAAGTGGACCCCCACCCGAGCATGAGGATCCGGGCCTCACCGCTGGGATCGTCAACCTCAAGATCGGGAATGGTGTCGGCCACGGCGTCGACTTTGGCCTGGCGCAGGCGAACCATGTGGTCGTGGTTCTCCGGGTCGTAGGAGATATTGCCGGAACCATCGGCCTTCTCCAGGCCGCCAATGCGGTGTTCTAGGCCGGCGGTCCCGGGGATCGCCCACGGTCGGGCGAGGGTCTCGGGGTCTCGCTGGTAGGCCCAGAACTCTGTACTGCCGTCGTCGTTCTCGTGGTTGGGCTCGGTGGCGAAGGCCGGATCGATGGTGGGGAGGTCCTCGATCTCGGGGAGTTGCCAGGGCTCGGACCCGTTGGCGAGGTAGCCGTCGGAGAGCAGGAAGACGGGGGTGCGGTAGGTCACCGCGATGCGCGCTGCCTCAAGCGCCGCATCGAAGCAATCGGCCGGGCTCTGCGGAGCCACGATCGGAACGGGGGACTCACCGTTGCGTCCGAACATCGCCTGCAGCAGATCGGACTGCTCGGTCTTGGTCGGAAGGCCGGTGGAGGGGCCACCTCGTTGGACGTCCACGACGATCAGGGGAAGTTCGAGCGACACCGCGAGACCGATCGTCTCTGACTTCAGTGCAATCCCAGGGCCGGATGTAGTCGTGACGCCGAGAGAACCGCCGTAGGAGGCACCGAGTGCCGCACCGATACCGGCAATCTCGTCCTCGGCTTGGAATGTCATCACGCCGAACCGCTTGTGCTTGCTGAGTTCGTGCAAGATGTCCGAGGCCGGGGTGATCGGGTAGGAGCCCAGGAACAGGCGGAGTCCCGATTGCTGGGACGCAGCCACCAGACCGTAGGACAAAGCCAGGTTCCCGGTGATGTTGCGGTAGGTGCCGGCGCGCATCGGTGCGGGCTTGACCTCGTACTGGACCGAGAACTCCTCGGTTGTCTCACCGTAGGACCAACCGGCCTGGAAGGCCGCGATGTTGGCCTTCATGATCTCGGGCTTCTTGGCGAACTTCTTCTCCAGGAACTCGATGGTTCCCTCGGTCGGCCGATGGAACAGCCACAGCAGCATTCCGAGGGCGAACATGTTCTTCGCCCGCTCGGCTTCCTTCTTGGTGATGTCGAATTCCTTGAGCGCCTCGACAGTCATGGAGGTGAGGGCGATCTGATGAACTCGGTACGCCTCGAGTGAGTCGTCCTCCAGCGGATTCGCGGTGTAACCGACCTTCTCCAGA
>CAJXUJ010000255.1 GCA_913061025.1 uncultured Actinomycetes bacterium
CATGAAGAAGCTCGCTGCATCCGCCCTCCTCGCCTCCTCCGCGCTCCTGCTCACCGGGTGTCTCGACGTCGACGCCGATCTCACGGTCAACCAGGACGCGACCGCAACCGGTGAGATGACCATCGCGATCTCCAGTGAGATCTCCGGGCTGCTCGGCCTGGCCTCGGGCGTGGATCTGGTGAACCAGGTCCAAGAGGGGCTGCTGGAAGGTGCCGAGGGCGTCGAAGACCTCGACTGCACCCCCTCCGATCGCGATGACGCCGTCGCGATGACCTGCACCTTCGAAAACCAGGCTTTCGACCAGGCCGATGACATCTGGAACATCTACGCGAGTGATGACAACACCGTCACCTTCTTCTCCAGTTCCGGGGAAGAGGCAACGGAGGAAGACGCCGCGCTGTTCGGTGACCTGAACTTCGATTTCGGCGGTTACACGATCGATGTCGAGATGCCCGGCCCGATCGTCAGCGTCGAGGGCACCAACGTCGAGCAGACGTCCGACACGAGTTTCCGCATCGATGCCGGTCTCGATGACACTTTCGAAGCAGTTGTCATTGCTGAGGATGGAACAAGCAGCTTCCCGACGATGCTCGTGATCATCGGCATCATCGTGATCCTTGCTGTGATCGCGATCATCGCCTACGCACTCACCCGGCGTCGCAAGAAGACGAACAACGACGACGCTCCCACCGATGACGCATCGAACGCCATCGCTCCCCCACCTGCGGAGTAGCTAACTCAAAGTTATCGGCTTGACCAGGTCGGCCCAGATCACCACGAGGCCAACGCCGAGCAACACCGCGGCAACCACGTAGGCCACCGGAAGCAAGCGCGCGGTGTCCACCGGCCCAGGATCCGGCTTGCCCCGCACCCGAGCAATGAATCGCTTCACCGATTCATACAAGGCACCGGCAACGTGACCGCCGTCCAACGGCAGGATCGGCAGCAGGTTGAACAAGAACAAGAAGAGGTTCAGCGAGGCAGCAAGACCCAAGAACGTCGCGACCTTGGAAGTCAGCGGCTGCTGCATCGCAGCGATCTCACCACCCAGGCGCGAAGCCCCCACGACGGACACCGGGGAATCCAGCGACCGCTCTCCCCCACCGATCAACGTCTCATCGACCAACTCGTAGACACGGATCGGCAACGACACCAGCGCCGCAGCTGAGCGATAGGTCAGATCCCACATGTAGGACGGAACCGCTGACACCGGCTGCGATTGGTACTCGAATACCGGAGCTACGCCAAGGAAGCCAATCTGCTCGACCTGGTCGGTGACCTCGCCGTACTCGTCATAGACGGGTCGCTCGATGTCCGCAACGGTCAGCGGGAGCGACACCTGGCCGCCATCGCGCTCCACGACCACCTGGGTGCTGCGGCCCGGGTTCGCGCGGATCCACGCGGTGAGGTCATCCCACGAGGCTGAGGTGATCGGGCCAACCGAAAGGATCACGTCGCCCGCTTCCAAGCCCGCATCCGCGGCAGGAGTCGGCACGGTTCCCGAGGGGCACGCGCCTGAGGGCAGCGCCTCACCTGTCGGTTGCTCAACACTCGGCGTGCATGCAACCACCGAGTTCACCGCGGTGGTGGGTGCTGGAACACCAATACCCACGAGCACGATCCCGAACAGGATGAATGCCAGGAACAAGTTCATGAACGGTCCGCCGAGCATGATGATCACTCGCTTGCGGACGGGCAGTTTGTAGAAGACGCGGTTCTCGTCCCCGGGCTCGATCTCCTCGAGGGACTGCTGGCGAGCCTGGGCGACCATCGCGGCGAAGCGACCGGTGTTCATCGATCGGGCGGTGCCCTCGGGATCGTCCTTGCCTGGAGGCAGCATGCCGATCATCCGGATATATCCACCGACGGGGAAGGCTTTCAGCCCGTAGCGGGTTTCCCCTTTGACCTTGGACCACACCGTGGGGCCGAAGCCCACCATGTAGTCCGTGACCCGAACACCGAATTTCTTGGCGGGAACGAGGTGGCCGATCTCATGCAGGGCGATGGACGC
>CAJXUJ010000256.1 GCA_913061025.1 uncultured Actinomycetes bacterium
TGTCGCCGTCGCAGGCGGTTGAGCGGTGCTACGAGTGCGTAGTAGATGACGAGCATCGTGATGATGAAGGTGATGAGCGAGTTGACCACCAAGGTGAAGTCGAATACTTGACCGTTGACCGTGAGCGTTCCTACGTCCACCCCACCGCCCAGCGCGAGTCCGATCAGTGGGGTGATGAGGGCAGCAGTGAAATCTCCGACGAGTGCGGTGATGGCGGCACCGGCGACAACGGCCACCGCGAGATCGATGACGTTTCCTCGATAGGCGAATTCCCGAAAGCCCTTGAACATGTGTCCCCGCCCCCCTTCGCGGCATTGGCGTCCGTACGCCCCGCTCTAGTCGGTTGTTGGCCGAATCATGACACCGACCGGTGTGTTTGGCTGGGAAGCAAGGCTGATGGCATCGGTCCTTGACAGGGCAACGATGGCAATCGATTCCGACGTGGGCCCGAACCCCGAACGGGGGATCTCGACGACTCGGGCCGACTCGATCATCGGCGTGCCGTTCCGGACAAGATCGATCAGCATCCCCGACGTAAGAGCCCCGATCGCCGCAGAGGGTTCGATGAGCACCGGAACTGCGACTTCGTCGGCGCCGAGCGGAGTGCTCGAAGCAACGGCCAGCTCGGTGCTGGGTCCGGGGGACCGCATCGAACCGATCAACAGGACGATGCCCAGTCCGGTGAGAAGGGCCGCCACCAAGCGGCGTCGTCGATTGAGGTGATGGCGAAGACGCGGGATGTCGAGGAGCAGCCGCACGCGCTCCACCAATGACGTCATTCCTGGACGTTAGACAGGAAAGAAGGATGCCGTCGAATCGATTTCCACAGGCGGACGAGTGACGACGTCAGGAGGCGGAGGAACTCTTGGAGGTTGATCCGCCGGAGGTGCTGGATGAACTCGAGGAACCCGAGGTGGACGTTGTCCCCGAGCCAGAAGTCGAACCAGAGTCCTTGGTGGACGACTTCTTCTCGCCCTTCTCAGCTCCACCGGAGCTCTTCGAGGATCCATCGGATGAGGAACCGCCGGATCGCGAGTCGGTTCGGTAGAAGCCGGATCCCTTAAACACGACCCCCACGCCGTTGAACAGTTTGCGCAACGTCGGCTTGCCGCACGACGGGCAATCGGTCAGCGTCGGATCGCTCATCTTCTGCACGATCTCGTGCTTGGTGTCGCAGGAACTGCAGGTGTACTCGTAGGTGGGCACCGGACCTCCTTGTCCGGCGAAGATTAGCACTCGGTGCTGAAGAGTGCTAATTCCAAGCATCGCATCGCTACGCTTCGGGCGTGCTCGTGTGGTTGGCGATCGGACTCGGTGGCGCGCTTGGAGCCCTGGCCCGATGGTCCCTCGGTGAAGCCGTTCTGGCCTCGGGCGCAGGCTCGGCGTTCCCCTGGGGGACATTGATCGCGAACGTGATCGGCTGCGCGGCCATCGGAGTCTTGGCGCCGGTAGTGATCCGCCAGTCGGCCTGGGTTGCCGGCTTTGTTGTCACCGGGTTCCTCGGCGGCTTCACCACCTATTCGGCTTTCGCCGAAGAGACATTCGCGCTGGCGGACCGGGGCGATGTTCTCGGTGTTGCGCTGGCAGCCACTTATGTCCTGGTCACCATGACCGCGACGTCCATCGCCGTACTGATCGGCTCGCGACTCGCACCTGTTGAAGGTGGTCGCGCATGACGTGGACTTTGGCGGTCGCTGTTGCCGTCGGCGGAGCGGTTGGAGCGCCGCTTCGATTCCTGATCGATAGTCGCATCACGCATCGGGTGAATGAGAGCAGCACGAGCCTGTTTCCGTGGGGTCTGTTGGCCGTCAATGTGCTCGGTTCCTTCATCATCGGTATCGCTTACGTTCTGTTGGACGGACCAATGCGCGCACTTCTGGCTACGGGCGCATGCGGCGCCTTGACCACGTACTCGAGCTACTCCCTGTATGTGAATCGGATGTGGAACGAGCATCGTGCAACCGCGTGGAAGGCGATCATCGTGATGCCGGTTGCCTGCATAGGTG